>NZ_JAHHPQ010000405.1:0-2604 GCF_024606245.1 Endozoicomonas sp. SESOKO2 | reverse complement strand
ATTCGTCGTGCATCCACGGTGACGGCGTAGATAAGTCTACATAATTACAGATTATATTAGATTTTTAGTAGCGGTATTAGCGGTTGGATGAGGAGGTCATTACGTGCAGTGAATGATTATATTGGATAATTTAATGTTTTGAATTATTTTAGTTTGTTACATCTCGCAATAAAATAAGCATGAGGCATAACAAAAAAAGAGCAAATTGCTGATGTATGAAATAATGGAAAGCCAATTGGCTCGCATAAAACAATCCGGCGAATACAGAATATTTACGGACATCAATCGCATTGGAGGCAATTACCCTTGCGTGAGCCAGAGTGAACAAGGGTTGTAAACATGGATAATTACACGCTTTCACAGATCTTGGTATCCATCGCTATTGTGTTTGACCTGTTGTCTTTTCAGTTCAAAATACGCAAACAGGTGGTGTTGTGCCTGTTTATTGCGGGAGCGTTGATTGCGACGCACTTTTACTTACTCAATGCTTTCACAGCGGCCGTGGTTATGACGATTGCGTCAATACGCTATCTGACCAGTTGCTTTACGTCTCGGCCCGGGGTAAGAAACCTGTTTTTGATTATCAATGTTGTGACACTCTTTGTTACCTACGAGTCTTTCATCAGTCTCGTGGCGTTCGTCGGCTCCTGCCTGCAAACGATAGGCGCATTCAGTAAAGACGATCGTGAGATGAGACTGATCATGATGGTGGGGGCGGTAGTTTGGTTGAGCCACAACGTTCTTGTCCTTTCCCCGATGGCCGTCGTCATGGAAGTGCTGTTCCTGCTCAGTAACATCGTGGCCTACCTAAGGTTCTACAACAGGAGTCCAATAGTGACAAAGTCCGAGTACTGAGCTTTACCTCTGTTTCATTCCAGTCAATGAACAGACACCTGGCTCCCATCGCTTAAGCACCTCATTGAGGTGCTCTCTGAAGTGGTGTGTCATATGTGACTACTGACACCAAATGTTCCGTTTGCTTTTTTGCTCTGGGTCAATAACGGGTTAATCTCCTTACGAAACCTTCACAACACAGTTGAACTGGTGCATTGTGACCGGTTACATTTCGTCCCAAACCATACGCTGCCCATCAAGAGTCTGTCTTTTTGAGTTCCACGGGGTTTTGATTAAGGTTTGTGCAGTGACGTTAAAATCTAAGGGGTAACTATTTTGAACATTCTTGGCTATATGCAGAGATTGGGTAAGGCATTAATGCTGCCCATCGCCACTCTGCCTATTGCGGCAATTCTGCTGCGTCTGGGGCAGCCTGACCTGCTGGATATTGCCTTTGTCGCAGAAGCGGGTAACGCGATCTTCAGTAACCTGCCTTTGCTGTTTGCGATGGGTATTGCTGCCGGACTGTCAAAGGACGATGCCGGTGCTGCGGTGCTGGCGGGTGCAGTGGGTTATTTTGTACTGACTGCCGGGGCCAAGACCATCAATGCTGACATTGATATGTCATTCTTTGGCGGCATTATCGCCGGTATCATTGCCGGTCACAGTTACAATCGTTTTCATGCGGTAGCTCTGCCACCTTACCTGGCGTTCTTCGGCGGCAAACGTCTGGTTCCGATCATGACCGGTCTGATTGCCCTGGCTGTCTCTGTAGTAGCAGGTTATGTATGGCCAGTCATCCAGTCTGCCATTGATGCATTTGCTAATGGAATTTCTGAGTCTGGGCCTATTGGGCAGTTTGCTTACGGGGTGCTGAACCGTGGCCTGATTCCGGTAGGTCTGCACCATGTTGTGAACTCTGTTTTCTGGTTTGGCTTCGGTGAATTCACCAATGCTGCCGGTGAGGTAGTAACGGGTGATTTGCCTCGTTTCTTTGCCGGTGACCCCACTGCCGGTACTTTCATGGCGGGCTTCTATCCGGTCATGATGTTCGGTTTGCCTGCTGCTGCGCTGGCTATGTATCTGGCGGCACCTAGAGAAAATCGTGCCCGTGTGGGTGGTGTTCTGCTGTCTGTCGGTGCAACTGCCTTTCTGACCGGTGTCACTGAGCCTCTGGAGTTCATGTTCGTATTCCTGGCGCCAGGCCTCTACGCTGTTCACGCAGTGCTGACCGGACTGTCTCTGGTGGTCACCAACATGTTTGGTGTTCTGCATGGCTTTGGCTTCTCTGCAGGTGCGCTGGATATGGCTCTGAACTGGGGGCTGGCTACCAAGCCTGTGACACTGGTGTTCATTGGTCTGGCCTTCTCTGTTATCTACTTCTGTGTGTTCTACTTCGCCATCAGGGCTTTCAACCTTAAGACCCCGGGCCGTGAAGATGAGGAGCCGGAGGCAGTAACATCTTCTGGAGCAGTCAGTGGCTCAGAGCGTGCTCTGCGTTATATTGAACTACTGGGTGGAGAGGACAATCTGACCTCTGTTGAAGCCTGTATCACCCGTCTGCGCCTGACTCTGGCCAACCGTGACCTGATCAATGAAGCCGGTCTGAAAGCCTTGGGTGCCAAAGGGGTGGTGAAGCTTGGCGAAAATAACCTGCAGGTGATTCTCGGGCCTCAGGCTGAAATCATTGCGGGTGAAATAAACGCTAAAATGCTGCGCTAGCAGCCTGTCGGACTTAAGGCTGTCCTACTGCGGTTGCAATAAATTGGT
>NZ_JAHHPQ010000404.1:0-2610 GCF_024606245.1 Endozoicomonas sp. SESOKO2 | reverse complement strand
GATAAAACAGCGAAAATCATCGGCCAGCAGATCGATGGATCATGGGTAGTGAAAGCTTCCATTTCGCATCAGGATGCAGTTAACTCTGCCGCCTTCAGTTTCGATGGTCGCTATGTGGTCACCGCCAGTGAGGATCACACGGCGAAAATCATTGAAATAAGCATACATAATTGATTTTGTGTTATCAGTCTTGTGGTTATTTAATTTCATATATGGTTTTGCATTTTACCGGTTAACACCGCCTTTTCAGGATTTTTTAAAGGTTGGTTTGCACCGAAGGTCTGCATACCCTTTGAAGAGTATGGTGTGAATTTCAGGAAATTTTTGGTGGTTCCGGCAGTTATTCCTGGCATATTTTTTGGGAGTAAATATTTTTTATATTTTTGTACTGTATTGAAAGCACTGACGGAATTAAGAGAGAAGCTATTATGCACAAGGTAGATTTTGAAACCCTGTCTGGAGGGTTTTATAAACTGTCATTGGCAGAACGCCTCGAACGGGTCGCCCGGTTTTCGGAGCTCTCAAAAGAGGAAGTGGATATCATTTCAGGAAAATCCTCTTTAAAAAAAGAACAGGCGGATCATTTAATTGAAAATACCATCGGTATTTTTCCAATGCCGTTAGGCGTTGCAAATTATTTTAATATTGATGGTGTTGATCGCTTTATCCCAATGTGTGTGGAAGAAACCTCTATTATTGCGGCCGCTTCTGCTAACGCCAAATGGGTGCGTAACAGAGGATGTATTAATACCTGGACAGAGGGTAGGTTGATCATTGGTCAGGTGCAACTTCCAAATGTATCTGATACAGAACTTACCCTTCGAAAGCTCACAGAAAATCGTAACGATATGATTGACCTTGCCAATCAGCGTCTTTCAGGTTTGGTAAGAAGAGGTGGTGGCATTAAAGACATTGAATTTAGAACGCTCGAACGATCCGACAAGCAAGGTTCAATGGTTGTCCTTCATCTTCTATGTGACCCTTGTGACGCCATGGGAGCAAATTTAATCAACCAGGCGTGTGAAGCCTTAAAGCCTCCTGTTGAAGAACAGACTGGTGAGAAGGTAGGCTTATGCATTCTCTCCAACCTTGTGGACTCCAGGCTGGCATGCGCTCGTGTCACTCTTTCTGATGTTGATGAAGAGCAAGGAACAGGCATAGAAGAGGCTTCGATTTTTGCTGAATCTGATCCTCATCGGGCATGCACACATAATAAAGGTATTTTAAATGGGATTGACCCCATTTTAATTGCAACGGGCAATGATTGGCGTGCAACCGAAGCAGGTATCCATGCTTACGCCGCACGCACCGGCAGCTACCAACCTGTTGCCACCTGGAGATATTCCCCTCTCAAGCGTCAGCTCATTGGGATCTTAAGAGTACCCATGGCTGTTGGGACCGTTGGAGGTGTTACCAAGGTTCATCCTTCAGCAAAGGTGGCCTTAAAGATTTTAAAGGTGTCTTCCGCAGAAGAGCTCGGACGTATTTGTGGTGCTGTAGGACTTGTTCAGAACCTGGGGGCTTTAAAAGCCCTTGCCACCGTAGGCATCGTGAAAGGTCACATGTCCCTTCATGCGAAAAACCTGGCCATTGCGGCAGGTGCCAATGAAATGGAAATTCCAAGGCTTGTGTCTGAGCTTGGTCAGTTAATCTCAATGAAAAAAGCCATTTCTGTTTCTGTTGCCAAAGAACTGTTAGTAAAAATCAGACCCACAGCAGTTAATCATGTTTCAGCTACACATCCGAGATAAAGTTTTTCACCAGAGACGAGTCCCTGGCCCTATCAGGTGAAGAAGCTTTTACCCGCTGCAAACTTTTAGGCGAGTCCGCCATACTTCGGGCTACACTCAGCCCTGACTGAAGAAAAATGGAAATTTGAGTGCAACTTAAAACAGTTTTCTTTTATATAATCGGTACACTCTTGATCTCTTTGGCAGCCAGTGGATTTGGTGATGACCATTCTCAAGGACGTCTGCTCATCGTCACAAATGGGACACCTGACCAAGAGGCTTATCTGATACCAGGTTTTGTCTTCTTTGTGCCTGAAGACTCTCTGGACTTGTTTGAAGACATACTGGTCGCTGCCAACGCTACCTATATTGGCAGGGTGCCAATAGGCGAAGGTTCATTCAGCTGCTATCTACTGAAACACGATGATATTGACACTCCCTCAACGGAACAAGGAAACTTCTTGTGTATCAGCCCTGAATGGCAAGTAGATAGAACTGACGTTGGCGAGGGCGATCTGGCTACAGATAATGTTTCTGAGAAAGCGGAGAAAAATAGCACGCGCTTTGCATTGCCAGAATGGCCCGCATTAATACCTGAACCCAACTTGCGATTATCGGGAAGAGGCTTTCCATTTGACCCACCGCCACCACCTCCTTTTATGCCGGGCATTCCTGCCAAAGGATTTTTTGATATGCCCGACTGGCAATTTGACTACCTGTCAGCTCTGGCCCCGATCAGCCAGTGGCTGAAACAATGGCTTCATAATGGGTATCCCACTACTTCCACTGAATCCCGACAATTCGTCAGCGCCATAGATTTATCTGCGGCTTTGGAAGGGATTACAAAGAAGAAGACACACAATAGATCGTTATTCAGCCA
>NZ_JAHHPQ010000403.1:0-1330 GCF_024606245.1 Endozoicomonas sp. SESOKO2 | reverse complement strand
CGGAACAGCTCCATGCTGAACTCGCCATCCTTGTCTTTCCATTCCGGCCAGCCCAAGACCTCTTTCACTGGCTCACGTTTGAGCATGCCTTTGGAATGGTTCATAGACGAAAAGGAGCGGAACAGCGCCATACTGAAGTCGCCATCCTTGTCTTTCCATTCCGGCCAGCCCAGCACCTCTTTCACCTGCTCATGCTTGAGCATGCCTTTGCTATGATTCATCGACGAAATGGCGCGGAAAAGCTCCATATTGAACTCGCCATTTTTGTCCTTCCATTCCGGCCAGTCCAGCACCTCTTTAACTTCCTTATTATTGAGCATGCCTTGGCCATTATTCATGGACGAAAAGGCGCGGAACAGCTCCATACTGAACCCGGCATCCTTGTCTTGCCATTCCAGCCAGCCCAGCACCTCTTTCACTTGCTCATGTTTGGGCATGCCTTTGCCATGATTCATGGATGAGAAGGCTCGGAGCAGCTCCATACTGAACCCGGCATCCTTGTCTTGCCATTCCGGCCAGCTCAGCACCTCTTTCACTTCCTCATGTTTGAACAGGCCTTTGCTGTGATTCATGGACGAGAAAACGCGGAACAGCCCATTTCTAAACTCGTTATTCTTATCTTTCCATTCCGGCCAGCTCAGCACCTCTTTCACTTCCTGATGTTTGGGTGTGCCTTTTTTGTTGTACATGGACGAGAAAGCCCGGAGCAGTTCCATACTGAACTCGTCATTCTTGTCTTTCCATTCCGGCCAGTTCAGCACCTCTTTCACTTTTTCATGTTCGAGCATGCCCCTGCAATTATTCATGGACGAGAAGGAGCGGAATAGCTCCATATTGAACTCGCCATTCTTGTCTTTCCATTCCGGCCAGCCCAGTATCTCTTTCACGTCCTTATGTTTGAGCATGCCTTTACTACTATTCATGGATGAAAAAGCGCGGAATAGTTCCATGTTGAACTCGCCACCCTTGTTCTTCCATTCCGGCCAGCCCAGCACTTCTTTCACTTCCTCATGGTTGAGTATGTCTTTGTCGTGATTCATGGATGAGAAGGTGCGGAACAGTTCCATATTGAACGCGCCATCCTTGTTTTTCCATTCCGGCCAGCCCAGCACCTCTTTCACTTCCTCGTGTTTGAGCATGCCATTACTACGTTTCATGGACGAGAAGGCGCGGAACAGCTTCATATTGAACGCGCCATCCTTGTCTTTCCATTCCGGCCAGCCTAGCACTTCTTTCACTTGCTCATGTTTGAGCATGCCTTTGCAATGGTTCATAGACGAGAAGGAGCGGAACAGCTCCATACTGAACTCGCCATCCTTGTCTTTCCATT
>NZ_JAHHPQ010000402.1:0-1788 GCF_024606245.1 Endozoicomonas sp. SESOKO2 | reverse complement strand
AAGTCGATTGGATGGAAACTCTCTGAAACTGTTCTGCACAGCTTCCTGAATCAGCTCCTCCATGGAGTCCATTCGATCTTCAGCCACGACACCCTGAAGCATCACAGGCCGGGTTTGGGACCAATGAGCAACAACCCGGGATTCGTGCATGGCAGGAGCAGTGCTCAATGCCTGCAGGAGATGAAACATGGAACGATCACTGCCATCGGGCTCATCGCTGGCCATGACATTCGCAATAGCATGCCGGGTGGCCTGCTGGACGAGTCTGGTGAGGAGCTGCTGTCGAACTTCTGTCTGGTTGCCCGATCCAGAGTCAGCTGTCAGCCAATGGTCCAGCTCGCAGCGGTCATAGATTCTCCGAACTGAAACCATAATGGCTCTTAACAACCTCTCATTTTCTTCAGCAAAGACGTAATCAAAATAGAGTCTGTTGATATTGTCCCTGGCATTCCTGGCAGCTTTCTGATCAGCTGACTCAACACTGCTCCAACAGGAAGACACCAGCATCAAACTGATCAGCACAGACCAGATAATTCGATAAATAACCATACGACACTCCAATGTCTTAACAAATTCAGGAAGCATAGGGCAATCAATTGGCAGGGACAGAGAAAGCGATAAACAGTTGTTGAGTTTGTATTCAGGTTCTAAAGTGCCCGGCAGGCAGGTGGGAACACTGCCGGGCCCACAGGCGCGGAATCAGACATATGAATAATTTCAGAACCAGTCGGCACTCCGATTCTGAACATCTCCTGTAGTCGAGGTACCAAAGCTGGTAGAACCACTGCCGCCATCGCTGCTTGAAAAATTGTAGGTGAAGCCGCCGAATGCCCCCCCCCACTCCGCCTTGTTGATGGGTCGTTTCTGTCTCTGCCCAGTATCTTTCTTCCTCTTCCTCTTCCTGCTGCCTTCTTCGGCGTCTTTCATCTTCTGCTGTCCAGATATAGCGTTCTTGCCGCAAATGGCTGTATAGCTCTGTGAGCGATATCTGCATGTAGATATCAGCCAAATCCATGTTACAAGTAAGAGGATTCAGAACCCCGGCCTGCATCAACACATTTTTAATTACCTTTTCATCAAAGCCTTCCGTAGCTCTTTTGATCTGCTCCCTGTCCCATTTGGTGGGTTTCCAGTCCCTTCCCTGCGGATCATTCCGCCCGGGTCGGTTCAGTGCATTGCCTAACTTTCTTTGCAGCTTCTCCCGCTGCAGCCGCATCTGCCTGGCTGGTTCTGTTTCATATTGAGAGATCACCATACAAAACACGCCGGCGGATATCACGCCAAGCGAAGCGCCCATCCCAAGCATTGCTCTGTATAAAATGAATTGAAACCAGCTTTCCTCTTTACTTTCATCCGGGGAGTAATGCATGACCGGTATCTGAACGGGTGGCGGTGATGTAACAGGTACCGGCTTTTCACCATCCAGAATTCTGCGAATCTGCTGGTACCACTCATTGCCATAATCTTCACGATCAGCGGCTTTCATAAACAGCGCGGAGAGGTCTTCCTGATAGTGACGACGTTTGCCGTCTGTATGCCATAGGGTGGGATGATTGTTAAAGGCCTTAGTCATCATGGACAGGTAGATTGAAAATGCCGGGTCTCTGGCAATCTCCGGGTTCTGCTTTTGCCGGTCTACCTTGTGGCTGAGAGAACGAAGCGCCTTGCCACGAAGAAAACGCTCCTGCATTTCCAAAAGAATAAAACTGAGTTGCCGGGCTAACTGTTCCCGTGAAAGTCGATTGGATGGAAACTCTCTGAAACTGTTCTGCACAGCTTCCTGAATCA
>NZ_JAHHPQ010000044.1:0-11551 GCF_024606245.1 Endozoicomonas sp. SESOKO2 | reverse complement strand
TGGAACAAAGCTTTTCAGAGACCGGCTGGACTCAGTGGAAAAAGTTCTATGCGCCTCTGGATTATCTCTCGACTCTTTTTAAGTGACGGATTCAACTGTCAGCCAGAGGTAAACTCAGGCAGCTAATGCCTGCTTCAGTCGCTCTGCCGGAGGCTCAGTCTATTGGAAGCATTTGATAGTTGTCTTATTTGCAACGCACTTTGTAGTTATGAACATTGTCACTCATAGCTCCGAATAGAATCTATATTTCCAGTTCAATCACTGTAGCTGGGAAGTCACCATGAATAACTCATTCAACCTATGTCCGTTACTTTTGTGCTTGCTCTATTCGATGGCACAAGCCAGCCCCCCCTCAAAAAAAGATTTTGATTTTCTTGAGCCTCTTAATGATTCCGTACTGGTGGCAAACGGGCTTGAGCTAACGGAAAGCCTTGCTGGAGTCTCTTTGTCCACCTTGCTCAATCTGGGAGTATGGTGGGGTATCTGTAAAACAGCGGGAATAGTCTCCGGGCTTTCAAGCACATATGATCTGGCTGCATCGGATACAAAGGAGCTGGAGCCGTTGAAAACAGATTTCTGTTCGCAGCTGGCTCCCGTGATCACCACTGCCGAAGTAGCGTTGGCCGGGCATGTGTCTCCCTGGCCTCTGGAACAGCGCTGGTGGAGACCCTTGTATTTTGCCGGTGCAGGAATGGCAGCTAATGCCGCTAGTACGATAAAGAGGGAGCACATGCCTGTTGTAGTCATGATCTACCTTGCTTCTGAAGCGTTAACAAGAACCGGAGCCAGCGCTATTTCAGCGCTAATTCTAAGAAAAATGAGTACAAGGGATATTGCAACCGAATGGTATTTGGCTGGGGAATATGAAATATTTTCTATGATGAATGGGATTGTGGCAGGGGCTGTCGCCTATGAAGCGATGATCCATAAAGGCTACAGGCCAGCAAAAGCGACTCTTGCTTCTGTTGTCAGCGCAGTGATTGTGGGTACTCTCTCGGGAATTATTTCAGTGCTAACAATTGATGTGGACAGACAGACAAAGACCGAAGTCATAGCAGGAGCTGGAGTCGGGGCCGTAATCTTCGTAGGAGCCGGAGCCGGAGTCGGAGCCGGAGCGACAGCCGTAGCCTCAGTCGGAGCCGCAGGGGCATTAGTCGGAGCCTTAGCCGGGGCCGGAATCGGATTCGGAATTGGAGCTGTTGCCGAAGCTGGAACTATGATCCTCGGCGGAGTCGGAGCTTTGCTTATGCTGGGCAGTTTGAAGATAACCTCAAACGACCCGTTTATCAAAGCCGGTGTCACTCTGATGCCTGCGTTGACTTTCGCGGTTGTCAACGGTCTTTCAGGCTACGTCGTTTATGGCTATTCACTGGAACAAGGCCTTTCAGAGACCGGATGGACTCAGTGGAAAAAGTTTTACGCGCCCCTGGATTATCTCTCAACTCTGTTTAACTGACAGACTCAACTGTCAGCCATCGAATCATTGGTGAACACTGGCAGCTAACGCTGAGTTCAACCGCACTTGCACGCAGTTGAAGCGACTCTGAATTGAGGCTGAATACTTCAATCTCTCATGGGGCGGTTGCAACTGATTCCTATCTGAACAGCTCGGAATGACTCCCGAGCCGTTCAAACACAATGCGATCATCGTCCAGCCTGTAGATTAACAACCAATCTGGCTCAATATGGCATTCCCGCCTGCCATTAAAATTCCCGGTTAAAAGGTGATCTTTGTGCCTGGCAGCCAGGGGCATCTGCTCTACCAGCTGGCGGGTGATAAACTTGAGTTTGTCCATATCTTTCCCCTGCTTCTTCGCTTTTTTAACATCCTTCTGAAAGCGGTTTAAAAATACGGGAATCAACACGCTTAAATATCCAGATTCTTAAACAGGTCATCCAGATCTTTGCACTCTACCAACCCTTCCCCTTTGTCGCTTTCCTCGAAAGCCTTCAAAGTCTCTTCGTTAGGAATACGCACATCAAACGGCAACCCGTTGCACAACTCAACCTGCGTATAAAAAAGCGTAATGGCCTGTGTCGTGTTCAGCCCGATCTTGCGAAACACCGCTTCAGCCTGTTTCTTCAGCTCAGGTTCCACTCTGGCTTTGACGACAGCGCTTTTGCTCATGACGGTTCCCTCTGATTATTGAATGGCGTTTTATAGTGTAGGCCAAACGGGACACAATTCAACATTCAAGAGCCTGTATACGCCCTCTGACCATGGGGTGATGTGATCGGCTTCCATCTGGTTGATGTCGAAGAACTCTTCACACTCGTTGCAGATGCCTTTCTGGCGTTCCTCAGCCGCCTATTGGTGAGATGCACAGTCTGCTGGCAGAGATGTTGCGGGGGATGAGTCGGGAAGAGCGGGAAGCGTTGCTGGGGAAGGTGGGTTGATTATTGATCACCTTGCCTGTACTTGATCAATGAGTAATTAATCGCCGGGCAGCCAACCCCTTTCTGTAACCTGCTCATAGCTCCATGGGCATTCCTTGGGAAAACTGTTTTTATTCAGCCGCTTGCTTTCTGTTTTTATGTAACGGTTTAATTCTTCCATAGCGCTTTTTTTGGCTTTGACGTAGGCTTTTTCGAGTGATTCTTGAAAGTAATTGCTCAAGTAAGGGTTTTCTTCAACGTGAAGATCAATTTCATCTCTAGGGTTGTTGATACTGGGTATCCATGACTGAAGAACTTTATCTTCCACCCAAGGGTCTTTCAGAATTCGTTTCTGATAGTCATATTTGAGCAAATGAACCAACAATATCACTAAATGAGAACATAATTCTCTGACGTCATTACCCATCTCGTGTTCCAGAGCCTCCAACAGATTGTCGATGTCCAGTTGATCGAATTGCTTAGCGGCCAACAATTCACGCTGCTGGCCTAGCCATTGGTGATAGTCAGTCTCGTACAAACTTTTCATTCTTCATCCTCCCCAGGCAGCCAGTCTTCTGTCGTGATCTGTTCAAACGTCCACGGGCATTCCTTGGGAAAACTGTTTTTGTTCATAAGGTGACGCTTGTTAGTTATAAATCGGTTCATCTGCTCTATAGCCCTTTTTTTGGCTTTAGGGTAACTGTTTGCTAAAGCCTCATCCTGCTGGGGTTGTAGGTGTGGGTGTTTTTTAATCAAGTCGTTAATGTCGTTACGTGCGTTAGAGATGCTGTCGTGCCAGCTTCTGAAATATTCTGGTTCCAGAAGCTGCGGGTTGAGTACAAACGTTTGATACTGATACTTCAAAAGATGCAATACCAAAATAACAAGATGAGACTCCAAATTTTCAACATAATTACCCATCTCGTACTCCATCGCCTCCAACAGATTGTCTAAGTCAAGCTGGTCAAATTGGCGCTGGGCCAGTAGCTCCCGTTGCTGGCCTAGCCATGCGGTGTAGTCGGTTTTGTATAAACTATCCATTGGTGATTTCCTCTTTTGTCATTCATGTAATGAGGTGATGGCCACCCCATTGTTAAGGCAGCGTTGAGACATCCCGCAAAGCGCCGGACAGGTACTTATGGAGAATACTGGACACCAGTGTCTGGTATGGAATCCCTTCCCGCCGGGCCCGTGACTGAATCGCCAGCAGATCCTGTTGGGAAATGCGGATGTTAATACGCTTATCCTTTTTAAACGTCTCTCTGGCCGCCGCTTCCAGCATCGCCTTGCGCTCAGGCGTCATCACGGATTCATATTCACCCCGTTCAAGGGCATCGAGCAACGTTTGCTCCTCGTTATCCAGTGTTGTTTTTTTCATGTTCAATCTCCTAAATAGTCATGGGTAAATTTGCGGCTGGGAATCAGTGTTTTTAAAAAGTACTCCTGCTCGCTTTCCACGTAAGGCACCAACCAGACGTAACCTTGTGCATTCACCACAAAGATCCGCTCATGGGGATAGGCTTGCTGGTTAGGATGGGCGATGTCATCCAGCAGGCCGCCATTCTCTATGTGGAAAATAACTTCCTCGAAGGACCGATCCCGTTCCAGGATCAGCTGCTGATTCTTCTGGGGGTTCCAGTTAAAGCGTTTCATGAGAGAAGTATAGAGGGTGTGTGCCTTTTGTCATCAATTGGACCGGACAATCGTAACTCAGTGATTGGACTTTCTGCGATTGCACTCCCGGCAAAGCACCTGACCATTCTCCAGCTCAGTCTTGCCACCCTCTGACCAAGGGGTGATGTGGTCGGCTTCCATCTGGTCGGTATTGAAGGACTCTTCACATTGGTTGCAGATGCCTTTCTGGCCCTCATAAAGGGTGTACTTCTGGCTGTTCGTAAAGGCTCGCAGATTCAGGTGTTTTTCATTGCCCGTCAGCAATTATCCATAGACGCCTTTTTTGTTGACCACATCGTCAACGGCCATCAGCCTGCCGGTAACGTTTGTCACGGGGTTCATAGTAGTTGAGCACTTTGAGCCACATGTTGTCGTTTATTGGATGAACCCTGCTTGGACTCTTTCTGTGCAATTAAGAGTGTGCGACTTGAATTAAATGCTCTGAACTTTTTATACAAAAAGGAACTGAACGGAGTGCCTTAAACTCAGGCACCCTGAAATATCAAAAGCTTTTGACATTGGAAAGGTTAGGCTTGGCGTCTTTATTCTCTTTATAGATAAGAGCAATGTTGCCAATGGTTTGAATCAGTTCTGCATGAGTCCGGTTGCACAGTTCGGTAATGGCTTCTTTCTTGATTTCACGATCGCCTAAGGCAAACTTTATCTTGATCAGCTCGTGATCGTGCAGGGCACGCACTGTCTCTTCAATAACACCATCACTCAGACCGTTGCCCGCTACCATTACGACAGGTTTCAGCTTGTGACCGAGGGAACGGAAGTGTCTCTTTTTTTCAGAACTAATGCTCATGATTTCAGAATCCTGAGGCTGAATATTCAGTAAGCCGATTGCCTACAGCCATGACAACCGGGCAACAGGTTCCTGGTGGGCGATAAAACAAGGTTGTATATCACATACCTCAGTCGGGGGCTCGCTTCCCGGTTTTTGTTAAGATTGGGAAAGACCGGCTTGGAAACTGTTGATCAAAAGTTCATCATTGTACTTTATTCTCTATGGCTCACAAGTCCAAGAGTCATGAATAAAGTTTTTAAGGTAGATAGTGTAAGGTAGAAATGGCCAGATCCAAAAGCAGTGCCCGCTGGCTACAGGAGCACTTTGAAGACGAATATGTTAAACGCTCACAAGAAGACGGCTACCGTTCCCGGGCCAGCTACAAGCTGATCGAGATTCAGGAGAAGGACAAGCTGATCAAGCCGGGGATGAAAGTGGTTGATCTGGGTGCGGCCCCGGGCGGCTGGTCCCAGGTAGCTATCGAGATGGTAGGTGATAACGGTCGTGTGGTGGCTTCAGACATTCTTCCCATGAACCCCATTGCCGGGGTTGACTTTGTTCAGGGCGACTTTACCGAGGACGCTGTACTGGAAAAAATCCTTGAAACTATCGGCAGTGACAAAGTAGACCTTGTAATTTCAGATATGGCCCCCAATATGAGTGGTACGCTGGCCGTTGATCAGCCCAGAGCTATGTATCTGGCTGAGCTGGCTCTGGATCTGGCCAGGCAGGTGCTGAAGAAAAACGGCTCTTTCCTGACCAAAGCATTTCAGGGGGAAGGGTATCAGGAGTATCACAAGGACATGAAAACCTCATTCCAGAAAGTGATTACCCGCAAACCAGGCTCTTCAAGGGCAAGGTCCAGAGAGGTGTTTTTGTTGGCCAGAAATTTTGTATCCTGAGAACATTTACTTAACCGGGATGTTGGAGTGTTCTGATTGTTCAAGGGGGGATGGTTAAGCGCTATCGAATCTTGACAGAAACCTGACAACCCGTCAGGTAAACCAGAAAAACCTTGTCGCAGCGCAGTTTAAAGCAGACCTGCCGGTATTATAGATTTTTTCTATCTGCCCAATAGCCAGCTGATGACTGTCCCCCTCTCTGCCATTCGTGTATGGTAGGAGGTGCGAATTAACCATACGAGAGAGCAGAGCCGGTAATTATGCCCTTTAAAACCGTTCGCCACAGGCTTCAGTACGCTCAAGTGAGGGTAGCCCTTTGAATGATATGGCAAAAAACTTGATTTTATGGGTCATCATTGCCCTGGTGCTGTTGACCGTATTCAAAAACTTCGATGGAATGCAGTCCTCTACCCAGAAGCTCAGTTATTCTGACTTCATCAGTGCGGTAGAAAATCGTCAAGTCAGCAAAGTAGTGATTGACGGATTTACTATTACCGGACTCATGAACAGCAGTGAGCGTTTTGAGACCAACCTGCCCCCGGCAGTGCCCGATAATCAGTTGATGGACGAGCTGCTGCGCGGCAACGTTCAAATCGAATCCAAGCCTATTGAAAAGCAAAGCATCTGGACACAGTTGCTGGTTGCCAGTTTCCCGATTCTGGTGATTCTTGCTGTCTTCATGTTCTTTATGCGACAGATGCAGGGTGGCGGCGGTGGCCGTGGTGGCCCGATGAGCTTTGGCAAGAGTAAAGCCAGGCTGCTGTCGGAAGATCAGATCAAGACCACTTTTGCTGATGTGGCAGGTGTTGAAGAAGCCAAGGAAGACGTACAGGAGCTGGTAGATTTTCTGAAAGATCCGGGCAAGTTCCAGCGTCTGGGTGGCCGCATTCCTCGTGGCGTGCTGATGGTAGGTCCTCCTGGTACAGGTAAAACCCTGCTGGCCAAGGCTATTGCCGGTGAAGCCAAGGTGCCTTTCTTCACCATTTCTGGCTCCGACTTTGTTGAAATGTTTGTGGGTGTGGGTGCTTCCCGTGTCAGAGACATGTTCGAACAAGCTAAAAAGCAGGCACCATGCATTATCTTCATTGACGAGATTGATGCAGTGGGTCGTCACCGTGGTGCTGGCATGGGCGGTGGTCATGATGAGCGTGAACAAACACTTAACCAGCTGCTGGTAGAGATGGATGGTTTTGAAGCAAACGACGGTATCATCGTAATTGCTGCAACCAACCGTCCAGATGTACTGGATCCGGCGCTTCTGCGTCCCGGCCGTTTTGACCGTCAGGTTGTGGTGGGTCTGCCAGACATCCGAGGACGTGAACAGATTCTGAAAGTACACATGCGCAAGGTACCTATTGGGGATGACGTTGAGCCTGCAGTGATTGCTCGTGGTACTCCGGGTTTCTCCGGTGCCGATCTTTCTAATCTGGTGAACGAAGCGGCATTGTTTTCTGCCCGCGCCAACAAGCGCACGGTGGGTATGCACGAGTTCGATCTTGCTAAAGATAAAATCATGATGGGTGCTGAGCGCAAGTCCATGGTGATGAGCGAGAAAGAAAAACGTAATACGGCCTATCATGAAGCTGGTCACGCTATTGTTGGCCGTCTGGTGCCTGACCACGATCCGGTATACAAGGTCAGTATTATTCCTCGTGGTCGTGCATTGGGTGTCACCATGTTCCTGCCTGAGGAAGATCGTTATAGCCAGAGTAAAGAAGCTCTGATGAGTCAGATCTGTTCACTCTTTGGTGGTCGCATCGCTGAAGAAATGACGCTGGGTAAAGCGGGCGTCACCACCGGTGCATCCAACGATATTCAGCGTGCAACCCAGATTGCCAGAAATATGGTGACCAAATGGGGGCTGTCCGAGAAGCTGGGACCTCTTCAGTATGATGATGAAGAAGGCGAGGTATTCCTGGGCAAGAACTACGGCAGTGGCGGCGGACGCATGAATGTGTCTGGCGAAACCGCCAAGATGATCGACGAAGAAGTGCGTAGCATCATTGATGAGTGCTATAACACTGCTGAGCGACTTCTCAAGGAAAACCGCGATAAGCTGGACCTGATGTCAGATGCGTTGATGCAGTATGAAACCATTGATACTGATCAGATTGATGACATTATGTCAGGCAAGAAGCCTCGTCCACCTAAGGAGTCTTCTGGTTCCTCATCTAACGGTGACGGTGATGCAGGTATCAAGGCGGAAGAGGCTCCTGAAGCATCTGAGCCAAAAGTTGCCGACAGCGATGATGATAAGAAAGGACCTATCGGTGGGCCTGCTGGCGAACACTGATCCCTTCTGACAAAACAAAAAAGGCAGGATTGTTATCCTGCCTTTTTTGTATGATTTGTCCCGTCCTGAAATAAGTTGACAATGTGGAGACTTATTATGGACATCCCACCAGCCATGATTGCCGATCAGTTTTGCCGGTGAAGAGGTTGATAATGCGGTTGGCTGTGTGGCGCAGAATAATTAGCTTATATAGCGATGCATAAATTCTTGGCTATTCTCTCTTTGTACTACGAATAATGATATTGGCCAATGGCGTTCCTTTATTTTTCCAGAACAGAAAGTCAGCACAGGCTGCTGACGTTTTCTATCAAACAAAGAGGGCGAAGTTGGTATTATTGACTAAGTTATGAGAGAAATTGGTGCATTATTACCACTCATTCATAGCCTTAATAGCGTTTGTTTTTTCACAAGCCACGGTGGTTATGCAGTTGTGCTATTCCTCAACCATCATTGAACGGCATAATCCTCACGGGCACAGGGTTCGGATTGAGGTTAATGATGGTGAAGATCTGCAGGATGTGAGTCAGTGGCAATTAAGTTTGCTGCTTCCGGAAGGTTTCAATGACCGAAACAGCATCCTTTGCTTTAAGGCTCCCGTGGCGCCGACAGACTCGAACAGTATCGCAATATTAGTTACGAACGACCAGAACAACCATTGCTATCAGCTAGCGATAACGACGGAGGAACAGATACCCGCCTCCCAATATGCCTCACAGCGTGTTTCTGAAAACGGCACGCTTGTTCGCTTAAAATCTACGACGGCAGACAGACCAGAGCTTATTTCTGTAACCATAGATCCACTCCTGAATGGCAAACCCTGTGCTACCTCACTGACCCTTTTGGCCTACTCCAACAACATTAGGAGTGGGATGGAAACCGGTCAAGCCCGAAATAACAGATTGATAGGAGGCAAACTCGCTGGTATTGCCGATTTTCCCAGCGGCGGGAACGAGGTAGGGTCTATCCGCTCCCACCCCCCGCTCTTGAGTGGTGGCATGTCATCGGGATCATTCGAAACAGACCTGATTATCCTCAAATCTCTCATCACATGGCTGAGGTCCACAGGTAAGGATTCTACTTCATTTGAGGAACAGTTATCCCCGGCACGTATGAAAATTACACGCGTTAATGCTGATGGCTCTTCCAGCGAAGCTGCTATCCCCGTTGGCTGCCTTGACTTCCTCGATATTCGACAACTGACCGATGTTGATTTCTGGAATACTCTCTTCCAGCGTGCTGTCACTTCTTGTCCAGCCAGTGAAAGCCTTCAGTGGCAGCTTGGCTGTTTCAAACTGCTTCTAGAGCGTACCGTCTTCAAGACCAACCATGGCGGTGGTCTGAAGGCAGGTAATGGGGATGGAAAATCCTCTGGTAGCGCACCCAATGCAAAACCAAAGAACGAAAATAACGACCATCAAAAGGAGCAAAGAGGAGAACCTGAAGGCCAGGAGAACCCATCACCTGGAGAAGGCAGTGAAGGCAGTGGGAATGGCAATAACAGAAAAGACGACGATGGAGAGAAGAGTGAAAAAAATGCTACGGCTCAAGACATTAAGGTAATTGCGAGTCGGCTTGTAGCCATCATTGAAAGCGAGGATCGCGATGCAGTTTTTAAACTGAGGCAAATACTGGATGAGCTGAATATGCCTCAGCGTTTGCAAGTTTTGGAAACAAAAAGCACAAACACCAGAGGTGATCCCCTCACTCCTCTTGAGGCGGTACTGGAACTGCAGCGTTCTTCCCGTGAGAATTCATTGCGCAACCGATTTATCGAGCAGCTGATAGAAGCTACAAGCGATAAAAAACAGACTTTGAATGATCTTGGCATTCTGTCTTCACTTCAACCGATCATTTCAGCTGACGAGGCGCAACCCAGAGTTGGCGAAAACAACCTGGTGATTTTGCATAAGATTGTTCAGGACATCATCCTTAAGGTTAATCAGCCTGGCCAGCAGTCGCCAATAGGACAATTTGAAAAATGTTGCTTTGCTGAATATTTTGTTCAATTGTTCCTGCGCTATTCAAATCCGGTTGAACTTATTCGTAATTTGTTAGGGGAAATATCAGATTCAGTCATAAGTCGCGATATTATGGTTTATGCACAATTATTTACATTTTCTACTTCTTTGTCAGGTACCTTTAGACGATTTGATCAGCACCCGTCGTCCCGTGAATTAATACACTTTACAGATAAACTGTGTATGCAGATGCAATCTTGTTCTTTACCACAAGAGACTGTAATCAGTAATAGCGATAACACCTCCAACGAAATAATTGCCGGCAATGCAAATACATTCACCGATCCCGTTCGGCAAGTTGATAGCTACAGAAGTGCCTCTGGCTTTGCTGGAAGTTCCTCTGAATCACCATCTGATAAATACTTACAGCAGGGGGCAAGGCCAAAGAAGCAGCCTAACCTTGCTGATAATGAAGACGGCAGGCCCGACGATCATGGGTCTGAAAATTTGAATCGTGATTTGAATAAGTTAGAACGTATTGTAGGTAAGTATCATAGTCTTATAAAAGACATTGAGCCGAAAAGAAGCGCTAAGGAAAAAGAAAGGAAAAAAAGACAGCATATAGAAAGGCAACAGGCTGAAGAGTTAACTGAAAAGGTTCAAAGGTTAACAATAGAGAATCAAAATCTAACTGCAGATGATCAGAGGTTTTGGGGACGGGTGGCCTGTTTAGAGACTGAAAATCAGCGCTTAAGGGAGCATATCGAAAAGGTGGAGGATGAACTCAGAAAGCAACAAGAATTAGTAGAGTTTATGATCCATCAAGCACTCCAGCAGTTGACAGCGGCTATCTCGGCGATGTCAGATAATGGCCCGGGGCATTTTACTTCTTGCCAGCAGTCGAGTCCTTATAATCTGGGGGCAAACCCATTGGATGAGGAGTTACCGCTGCCTCAGCAAGAAACCCTGCAGCCATTGTGCGAACATTACCATAGGCGCTGCCTTGTGAGATTTAATTGCTGCGGCCTTTATTTCCCCTGCCATAGATGTCATAACGAAAACGATAGATGCCAAACGACAAACTCCAGTGGTGTTGATGCAACACACCTCCTGTGTATTCTCTGTAAATACAAAGGGGAAATTACGGAAGGCTCCCAGATATGCCCGGAATGTAACGAGCGTATGTCGGACTTTTACTGTGCAAAGTGCAAGCTCTTCACCGCAGCAGTGCTAAACCCATTCCACTGTGATAAATGCGGCATTTGTCGAATATACGAAGATAAAACCTATCACTGTGATGTTTGCAATGTCTGCCTGGATAAAAGGTTGAAAGGTGATCATATATGCCGACCCGATTCAGGACACGATGAGTGCTGCATCTGTCTGGAAGACGTCTTTACCGGTTGCCTGATACTCCCCTGCTCCCACAAAGTCCATAAGGAATGTGGCGTGGCAATGATTGAAAACAGGGTAAGAAGCTGCCCGGTGTGCAGGTATCCCCTCAATTGACATCCTCTCGCCCCTGAAGGAGCGAGATTCCCGTTAGTCACCTAACAGG
>NZ_JAHHPQ010000401.1:0-10572 GCF_024606245.1 Endozoicomonas sp. SESOKO2 | reverse complement strand
TGGTTTCAGCCTATCCACAAGGGTATTTAGGTCCTGTACTTTCGGAATTTATTCGACGGGGAGGGGAAATGCTCTGCACCACGATTGAGAATGATTTGTTTAGTGACATGCATGAAGGATATGAAGACGATCCCGAGGTTCTCAGGGACGGGATTAGACAGTTAAGGAATAAAAATGGAGAGTGCTTTGAAGTTGAATTAACTGATTACACGTTGATGGGGCCTCCATCAAGTATCCAGTTTTACAATTGGCCATCAAGTGTTAAGCAGCTTATGCTCGACTCTCACGATTCTTCGGCTATAAACGGTTATTGTGTTGATATCGTGTTTCCGCAATTCTTGGAATCAAGTTCTGATGAGTAATTGTTCTCCGGACAGCAGGGAGGCTTTTGTCTATTTTATTGCACTACCACATTTTTGGCCTACCTTTTCAACTTGTAAACACGAAATGAATTTGAGGGTAGAGTTTTGAAGAAAACACTTTCAGCGACACTGCTGTCGCTGCATTGGTCGTTATCTTTGATCTGTCAGGCCGAACCGTTGACAGGACATTTTGTTGTCGAGCATAAACAGAAGAATCAGAGCCTTTCTATTAAGCGAGACCTGAATTCATTGCCGGGCAGCCCGTCAGACATTGTCGACACTGACGGCTTTGCAGGATCAATTTTGCCGCCTGATGACAAAACACAAAAGCTTGGCGGTTATGGGCTGAAAATGACCTCTATTGAGTCCATTTCATGGCAATTGCATTGGGCTGTCTATATGCTGCTTACCTACGGACTCTTCTGGATCATCAAAGATGCGGCTCAGGACGGCGGACCTTATTGGTGGATATTTGCAGAAGGGATTGTTGCTGTCGGCTGGCTTTTAGAAAAAAACTATTGGAACACCGTTTCACCGAACCCAATGGATAAACCGGAGGCAAGTCAGAATGACTCGTTTGCGATCACCACAATGATGCTCTCCGGACAAGGTCAAAAACAAAATAACAAACCAAACCAGTCATCAGCATCATCCGGTCAGCAAGCCTCTGGGGCAACTACTCATCTTACAGGCTCTATCACCGGCCCACTGTCTTCAGGCTCTGGCGGGGGTAACGAAGGCCCTGAACAACATGACCAGTATACTTTGGATATAAATTGTTATATCGATTTTTGTCATGGCGTTTGTAAACTACGAGCATCATCCGATAGTACTGAGCCCGCTGAAGGGGCGCTGAATTTCTTAGAAACTTTGACAGACCATGCAGCAGGAACAACAGAGCAAGGCTTGCCTTTCCCACGAGAGAATGATCTCGGTCAAACTCTGGGTGATTCTGAGAAAAGCGTCCATCGGTCATCGATTAAAACCGACCCTGGAAATGGCTGTAAGAATACATACCCATTGGCTGCTGTGGCAGTCGGGGAATTAACCTGCGATTTAAAAGTGTTTGGCGTGGACGCGCGGAAGCGGTCATGCGGGATGGTCTGCAAGGGTTCGAAAGCTGTGCGGTACCACATAGAAAAGCACAAGGAACGGCGTGAGTGCTTTCTTAACAGAATCGACATGATGAAAATGAGAATAAGAATGAGAAGAGCCTCTCTCTACCCCGGGCAACACCCTTGTGATGAGAGAGTGGCCGGTACGGATGGCGAGGAGCAACGGTGTGGTGTGGTCTTGGATAATCCTCAGTCCCTGTGGTGTCACAAATTAAGATTTCACACCGGACCACAAATCAGTGAAGAGCAAGAATTCTGGGAGGATGGCCTGCCACACACATGTGGGCAGAGCTGCGAAAATGCCCCGGAGTTGGTGCGTCATAAAAAAAGATTCCACGAGCTGCGAAAATGCCACGAAATAGTGTTCTGTGAGAATGGCCACCTTCACCCATGCGGAATAGTCTGCGCGGATCTTCGAGAGTACTTTCGTCACATTAGCATACATCGAGAAAGTGAGTCTGTTGATAGGCAGTAGGTCGATGACAAAAAAGAGGTTTGTTCTCTTGATCTATCATTTTCCTGGTCTAATTTCCCCACCTAAGAAAGTTAAAACATAAAATGGATGTAAGGATAAAGTTCTTGATACACCTACGTTTTGTGACGCTGCTGTTGCTGCTGTCCTCGTCGTCTGTCATCTCTCAGGCTGCACCATTGAAAAGAAGTTTTGTTGTCCAGCTTCAACAGGATGGAGGTTCTCCGGGCCGGAGCTTTTCCATAAAACCTAACGAGCCGATGTTAGGCAACCCATCATACATTGCCGAAACAGACGGCTCTGCAGGATCAATTTTTCCGCCTGACGACAAACCACAAAGATTTGGCGGTTTTTGGGTAAAAACGGGCTTTTTTGATTTGATCTCGTGGCAGTTGATTGACGCCAATCATTTTCTGGTTGCTTACGAACTGGTTATGACCAACAATGACTTCGCTCTGGGCATCAAACCTTATTCATGGATACCAATAGAAGCGTTTTTCGTTGTCGGCTGGCTTTTACAAAGCTATTGGAGCACCGATTCACCGCTGTTTAGTCTAATGGGTAAACTGGAAGCAAGTCAGGACGACCCATATGCAATCACCACTATGACGCTCTCGGGTAATGGCCAAGAAAAAAACCAACAAAAAAACGAGCCAACAAAATCATCCGGTCAGCAAGCCTCAGGAAAAACTGCTCAATTCAAAGGCTCTCTCACCAGACCCGAAAATTTCGGCTCTGGCGGTGGTAACGAAGGGCCTGAACAACAACATACTTTCTGTTTAAATTGTTACGTCGATTCCTGTCATGGTGTTTGTAAACTCAGACCATTATCCGATGGCGATGGCGATGGCGATGGCGATGGCTCTGCTAAATGGTCGCTGAATCTCGTAGAAACTTCGACAGGCTACACCGGAGCAGTACCTGAACAAAGCTCGCCTTTTGTAACGTTGACTCGTGAGCGGCAGCGGCAGATAAACTTGATCAACCGCAGGGCCAGAATTCGCGTGTGTTCGGAAAGAATATTCTTCATGAAGCGAATGAAGGAATATCTGCTCAGATTGGCTGCTGTTGCGGCCGAAGAAATGGCCAAAAGAGGTGGCACAGAGTAACTGTTTTGTGACGTGATGGTGCCCAATAAGAATGGCCAGTGGGCCCAATGCAAGACAATGCGCAAAAACCTTCAAGAGCTGTTGTTATGCAGTAGCGGGCTTTTTTTTATCACAAAAAATTTTTCATCCCAGAGTAGAGCGAAAAGTTGTTTCAGTCGCTTATGACTGATTTATGACTCTCTTTTGATCTACCTTTTCTATCTTAAAAAGTACAGAACACAAAACGATGTAAGGTTAATGTTTTGAAAAAAACACTCTCTTTGGCACTGTTTTGGCCGCTATTCTCGTTTTCTATCATCTGTCAGGCTGCACAGTTAACAAGAATTTTTGTTGTCGAGCCTCAACAGAGTGGAGGTTCTTCAAGCGGGGGCTTTTCTATACAGCCAGATCAGCAAATATTGCCGGGCACCCCATCATACCTTGGCGACAAAGACGGCTATGCAGAATTCATTTTGTCGCCCGATGACAAACTACACAGACCGCGCGGTTACGGGCTAAAAAGGTTCTTTATTGAGTCGATTTCGTGGCAACTGATTTACGCCACTCATTTCCTGGTTGCTTACGGACTGGTTATGACCACCCATGACGTCGGTCTGAAAGCCAAACCTTATTCATGGATATCTGCAGAAGCATTTGTCGCTGTCGACTTGCTTTTGAAAAGCTATTGGAACCCTGATTCATCGCTTTTTAACCCGATGGATCAACTGGAGGCAAGTCAGAGTGACCCGTTCAAGATTACCTCTATGATGCTTCCCGGACAGAGCCAAAAACAAAATGGCCAACAAAAAAGCCAGCCGACAGTATCATCCGGTCAGCAAGCCTCAGGTGCAACCAGCAACCAACTGACAGGTTTTTTCACCAGCCCTCCGGATTCCGGCTCTGGTGGCGGAGACGAAGGCCCCGAACAACACCAGCATACTTTGGGTTTAAATTGTCACGTTGATTCCTGTGATGGCGTTTGTAAACTCCGACCATCATCCGATAGTTCTGATTCAGCTGAAGCGGCGCTGGGTTTCGACAATTCTGAGCCACACGCCCGTAGATCACCGATTAAAACCGACCCGGGAAATGGCTGCAACTACAGACAATCACTGACTGCAAAAGGAGTCGCAGCAGTGGCAGTCGATTTGACTGAGGGACTGACCTGTCATTTGCAAGTACTTGGTGTGGATGGCCAGAAGCGGTCATGCGGGGTGGTCTGCAAGAGTCTGCTAGCTGTGCGGGATCACGTAGAAGACCACGAATTTCGGCGTTGTCACTGTCTTGAAAGCATCAACAGAATGAGAATGAGAAGAGCTTGTTACTACCCTGAGCCACACCCTTGTGATGAGACAGTGGTTGGGGCTGATGGCAAGGAGCATCCGTGTGGTGAGGTCTTACCAAATGCTAAGTTCCTGTCGTGTCACAAATTAAAATTCCACACTGGGCCCCAGACCTGTCAGGAGACAGAGACCCTGGAAGATGGCCTGCAGTACCCATGTAGGCTGGTCTGCGAAAATGCTCTGGATTTGGCGCGTCATAAAAACGCATACCACAAGTCGCGGAAATGCTTCAAGATAGTGGTCTGTAAGAATGGCCATCTTCACCCATGCGGAAAAGTCTGCGCAGATTTTCCAAAGCAGTTGCTTCACGATAGAATGCACCGGGAAGGCAAGTCTTTTTATGTGCAGTAGGCTGATGATCTCAGTCTGGATTGGTTATAGTCCTCCGAACAGCAGAGAGACTTTTTCTATTCCAACATTTGGTTAATCTCTTATTTGAAAGGTAAGCGTCGTTTTTTTTGTAATGCCGGGACACCGATGAACAAAAGTCCTTGCCCATGTTTTGCAGTAGTGTTTTTTATTCCCCGGTGCAACCTTTGGTTTTTCTGGAAAGACACGCTGACTCTCTTGATTTATCACTTTCTTGAACTAGCTTAATTTCAAGAAATGAAAACACGAAACATTAGGTACGAAATATAAGACAGATTTAAGGTTAGGCTTTGAAAAACATACTCTCTTTGGCACTGATGTTGCCGGTATTCTCGGTTTCTGTCATCTTTCAGGCTGCACACTCGACAGGAAGTTTTGTCGTCCAGCGCCAACAGAGCAGAGGTTCTCCAAGCGGGAGTTTTTCTTTAAAGCCGGACCAGCGTAGATTGCCGGGCACTCCGTCCTACCCCGTCAATACAGACGGCTACGCAGAATCAATTTTGCCTGACGACAAACGACACAGGATTAACAGTTATGGGGTAAAAACCTCTTTTATTGAGTCGATCTCATGGCAATTGATTTATGCTGCTCATGTTCTGATTGCTTGCGAATGGGTTGTGACCACCAATGACGCCGCTCTGAAAGCCAAACCTTACCCATGGATACCTGCAGATGTGTTTGTCTCTTTTGGCTCACTCTTGAAAAGCTATTGGAACCCCGATTCATCAATATTTAGCCCGACTGAATCACTTAACTTGATTGAGCAAAAAATTCAACAACAAGAAGCGAATCAGGATCACCTGTTCACGATCATCTCTATGATGCTCCCCGGAAATGGCCAACAAAAAAATAGCCAACCAAACCCGCCATCAGCATCCTCCGGTCAGCAAGCCTCAGGAGTGGCCACTCATGCAGGCAATTTTTATTTCACCAACTTCCTGTCTTTCGGCTCTGGCGACGGTAAAGAAAACCCTGATCAACACCAGCATACTTTGGGTGTGAATTGTTACTTCGATTCCTGTAATGGCATTTGTAAAATACGACCATCGTTCGATAGTAGCGAGTCAGCTGAAGGGGTTCAGCAAGGCTCTCCTCCCCCTGCTCAAAGAGAGATTAAACGTCGGAAAACTTATCCTATCCATGGTCATATAGGTGGTGACCTGCTCTGGGAGATTGATCTACCCAGTCTTGAATGGTGTCTTGTTAAAAGAGCTTATGAAGGGGCCTATGCTTTATCGGATTCTGAAGAACTTGATCTTTCGAAGGTTGACGAAGGAACATTCTCCAGTGCTTTAACTGAATTTTTTGTTGATCCAATATTAACTTTTCTGAATTACAGAGTGCTCGTGACAAAGCACGACAGAAGCGACGAGTATGTGCACCTTGCTGCTGCAATGTGCAATGCCCTTGGGAACGAATATGAATATATTGTTGGTTTTTGTGCCAGTTGTGCCCATACCTTCAAATTTGGCTTTAGTCACTCACTTTTTCATATGGCCAGGGTGTTAACGAAATCTCGTGCACATAAAAGTTGGAACTTGCATCAGTTCAGACAAGATGTCATCGAAGGCCTGGATACTGATCGCCAGACTCTCGCAGAGAAGATTGCCCATCGAGAGGTAGAGCGTGTAAACACTATTCTTCAACAAGGCTCATCCATAGAAGATAAATATGAGCCTGTTGGTAATTTGGCATTAATTTTCTTTGCCCTTTCCGCCAACAATCGAAAAGAAGCAGTCAATCTTTTTTGGGAGGCTTGTTTTATAGATGCAGATGGCAACAGGATAACTCGGGATGACGAGCCCCCTGTATTCAGCGGACCCTATACAACTGAACCCACAGAAACTTATCGATATGTTTATTCTTCAGTAAGAAATTTAAAAGATATTGCTCATTTACAAAAACTGGTTAATCTGATTAAAAACTTTTTAATTGCGGATAAAGGCACGGCTTCAGCAAATTGTGAAAACAGGCCCCTGATGCAGAAGAGCGCTCGTTAAAGCTTTCACTTAGAGGGTGTGGGTGCGCGGAAGGCCATAAATATACTCAAGAACCACTCCACCATGATGGGTAAACTACTGGCAGACATTCGTCGCCTTTTACTGTCATGCCGACTCCGTTTTAATAAAAAAGCCCGCTCATGTCTTGCATCAGAGGTTTTTTTACCTACCCGCTTTAACCTTTTGTTTTAAAAAAACGCTTATTTTCTTGATCTAACACCTTGTTGATCTACCTTTCCATTCTAAAAAATAAAAACAAGACACAACAATCAACAAAGTGGGAACCAATGAAAAATTCATCCTCTGTGGCACTGTTGTCGCTGCTGCTCTCTATGTCTGCTATCGGTCAGGCTGAATCATGGACAAGGCATTATGTTGTCGAGCTTGGACAGGATGGAAGCTCTCCTATGGGGATCTTTTCCATAAGGTCTGGCCAGCACACATTCCCAGACACTCCGTCACACCTTGTCGACACAAACGCCTATACAGAAGCAATTTTGCCGTCCGAAGACAAACCACATAGACTCGGTAGTTATGGTGTGAAAACGTCCTTTATTAAGTCAGTCTCGTGGCAATTGATTTACGCCACTAGTGTGTTGGTTGCTTACGATCTGGCTATGACTACCGATGACGCAGCTCCGGGTGCCAAACCTTATTCATGGATACCTGTAGAAGCCTTTTTCGCTGTTGGCTGGCTTTCAGGAAGCTATTGGAACACCGATTCACCGCTGTTCAACCCGATAGATAAACCGGAGGCCGGTCAGGATGACCCGTTTGCGATCAATACTATGATGCTCCCCGCAAATGGCCAACAACAAAGGCAACAACGAGAAGAGCGAACAGAGTCATCTATACAGCAAGCCTCAGGGGCAAGCACTTTTACAGGTGCTCTCACCGGTCCCCTGTCTTCCGGTTCAGGCGATGGTAACGATGGTCCAGAACAACACCAGCATACTTTAGGTTTAGATTGTCGCGTCAGTCCTTGTAAAGGTATTTGCATCTTCCGACCAGCATCCAGCAGGATTGAGCTGGCTGAAGGGTGGCTGAATTCCATGGACAGTACAGCAGTTGGAGGAGGAGCAGAACCTGAACAAAGCTCATTCCACGATGTCCCTGATCGATACTACTCTGCATGGGATTATTGCGATGCAGTAATTCACTTCGATCTCGATAATGCCTTTGATAATGTCATCGGTAATCAACGCGATCATTATTTCTATGTCACTGGACGCTTTGATAACAATCCAACCAATCGCCAACGCCCTATAGATTCAATGAGTGTGGGGGCAGCCAGTACAGCTGAAGAACCCATCCGTGACGAGACAGTGACCCGGGACGATAGACAGCATCAGCCATGTGGGAAGGTCTTCAGGAGTGATAAAGCTTTGCAGGGACAATTAAGAGAATACAACAATAGGCAACGGAGGCTACGTAAATTCATAATGGACGATATGGCCAAAAATAAAGGCCACTCTTATCTGAAAGTTTGTGAAGATAAAGTGCTCTGGCGGGATGGCCAGCGGCGAAAATGCGGGGCGGTCTTCGATAATGCTCAATGCTTGCTGGATCACAAAAGAAGCAACCACAAGCCGCAAATCTGTGACGAGACGGTGGCCGGTGGGAATAACCAACAGCCATGCGGAATTGTCTGCGAGGATTTTGAAGAGCTGATCCATCACAAGCAGTTCGATCACAGAGGAAAGCATCTAAAACACAAGCCTGTTGATTTGGAACAAGGTAATGACCTCGGTTTTCCAAAAGATAAACAGTAATTCGGCTTCCAATCAGACTCAAAACACGCTTCCGAGAGGGCATCCATCCATGGAAGTTCCTATACCACATGATGACTAGCTATCCGTGGTCATCTCGAATAAAAACGACAGCGTTTGTTGAGGAAAAACGCTTACTTTCTTGATCTGTCACTTCCTTGGTCTAACCTGACTGACTAGAAAATACGAAACACAAAAATAGATGTAAGGATATAGCTTTGAGAAAACCGCTCCCTGTGGTGCTGCTGTTGCTGATGCTCTCGTTGTCTGTCATCTGTAAGGCCGAACCATTGGAAAGTCGCTTTATTGTCGAGCTTGGACAGGATGGAGGTTCCTCAGACGTGACTTTTTCCATAAGGCCTGTCCAGCATTCATTTATAGACAACCCTTCATACCATGCCGACAGTGGCTATGAAGGACTCATTTTTCCGTCTGACGACAAATCACAGGGAATTGGTGGTTATGGGTTAAAAACATCTCTCATTGAGTCGATCTCATGGCACTTGCTTCACGCCGCCAACCTGGTGATTGTTTACGAACTGGCTTTTACCCCCCATGACACCGCTCTGAGTGCCAAACCTTATTCATGGATACCTATAGTAGGAGCGTTTGTCGTTGCCGACTTTCTTTTGAAAAGCTACTGGAACCCCGATTCATGGTTGCTTAACCCAACGGATCAACTGGAGGCGGCATCTATGTTGGCACAGGCGGATCACCCGTTTGTGATCACTAATATGGTACTTCCCGGGCGTGGTGAACAAAAAAATGACCAACAAAATCCATCATCAGCCTCAGCTGATCATCAGGCCTTAGGAACAACCGCCCAACTTACAGGCTCTATCACCAGTCCTCTGGGTTTGGGCTCTGGTGACGGTAACGAAGACCCTGAACAAGGCGAACATACTTTCGGTTTAGATTGTTACGTCGATTCCTGTCATGGCGTTTGTAAACTCCGACAATCATCTGGTAGCGAGTCAGCTGAAAGGTTGCTGAATTCGGAAGGAAGTCCGACAGCCCCTGCGCAAGGAATACCCGAACAAGGCTCTATTGAAACGATGAATGAACTCACTCAAATCCTGCACCATTTTCAGCCACAAGCCCTGACAATATCGATTAATACCTTTCCGGCTAATAGCCGCAGCAATACATGTTGTGTACCGGATGCAGCGGCAGCCATGAAAGCCGGGGAACTGACCTGTAAAGTGCCCATGCACGGAGAGGATGACCAGCTGCGGCCATGCGGGTTTTTCTGCAATAACAGGAAAGCTATGCGGGCGCACAAAACGAAATACCACACGAAAAGTCGTCTGCACTTTCTTGAGGGTTTGAGCAGCATGAGAAAAAGCAGCTCGGAAAAGGCAAGACTCTTTATCTATCCCGAGACACACCGTTGTTACGAGACAGTGATCGGGGAGGATGGCCAGCAGCAGCCGTGTCATGAGCCCCTTCCAACGGCTCAATCGCTGTTAGATCACAAATTAAGATATCACCCCGAATCACAGGCCAGTGATGGGACAGCGATCGGGGACGATGGCCAGCGTTCAGGCGGAATAATGAGCGAGAATGCGCAGACCCATCAGGCAAAAGTGCATCGAAAACGCAAGCCTTTTGATGCAGATCGAGATGATCACCTTAACCCTCCGGAAGGTACAGAATGATCGGGCTCCCAGCCAGGCCCGAAGCAAGCTTTCAGAAGGGATGGATATCACACTATTTGTTATTTCGATTTTTAAAAAACCGGACAGTCGTCATCACAACTCGCATTCGACGATTCAGGTGGACTCAATCGGGGCCGGGTAATCGCCTTGCTGTAGCTCTGTCATCTTCCCTGAAGTTCATCGCTTTTCTCAAACCGGTTCTTACGACAGTCATCAGGTATCAGACATCGGTGTTTCAGTAAAATTTCAGCACGTTTGCCATGGATAGGAGAATGCATGAACCATTATGTTTTAGTTCTTTGCCCCTTGTCCTCTCGTCTATCCTCATTGCTCCTATCCACAGAAAACAAAGGATAGAACCATTAAAAGTCTACTCTTGCACGTATTGGTCTTTGT
>NZ_JAHHPQ010000400.1:0-1395 GCF_024606245.1 Endozoicomonas sp. SESOKO2 | reverse complement strand
ACGACGTTGGTACACCCGAAAAGTTATCCCTTTTTTTCAAGAATCAATGGTCGAGCCACCTGTGGTGGTTTCTGTTAGCAAAACTACTTCCTCCTTCCATCGTACCCTACCCTTCTTTCAGTCGTGGCCCACCATCATTGTCCCGGGCATTTGGTGATGCCCCCGACTGCACTCCTCATCCGGTGATGATCGATCACGCTTTACTGAAAGGCCGTTTATCAGTGCAAACCAGTTGTATCGAAAACCACCCTGTATGGCAGATCACTGCCTCACCCCCTACATCATCGACAGAGACGCAGGCAGTTGATGGTGATTCTTTGTCTGTCTGGCTATCACTATGGACACTGCTGAACGACACCCATACCAGCACCCTTTTCCTTCGTCCCTGGCGGGAACGTCACCGCAATCACCTGCAGGCTATTATCTGTCAAACACATCCACTCACCCATCATAAAAAGTGTCAGAGTGTTCTTATTGATGTCCCGATGAATCACGAAAAACCCTGGCTGCTGCCCGAACTGGCTAACAAAGAAACCATAAGCAGCGACGGGCACACCGCTCTGGACAGCACCTACATTAAGCGGGTCAATCAGGCTATTCACTGCCTTTCTTCCCACGGTGAGTTGTTTGCCGAACCCGATAAAGGCAAGTCAGCCGACAAAGAAAAAATACACGCCTGCGATAATAATCGCTGGCTTTACCCATTGTCAGACCAAAAGTCGGATCAAAGATGGCTTTATCAACCGGGTATTCCTGAGACTCCGATAAAACCCGGTCCGGCACTCATCACCGGGAAATACTTTAACCTCTGGGCATTGGAAAAGGCGTCTCCCGGCAGTGACACCTATCCGGTCTGGTCGAGGTCTTCTCTATTCATCGCCCGCAACGACCGACATCGAAAGTACCATTTCCTGGGAGCAGGAGACCCGGTGCTGTTAATGCAGTTCGCTGATGCCCCTTATAATATCAGGGATCATTATGCCGGTTGGGATGGCCCTGACATTGGCACCCTTGTAGAAAGCGAGCATCTCAACCTGGCCACCCTGTTTATGGACGCGGTGACCAATACACCCTTTAATCTCTATCAATGGCGGGGGATTCTCTCAGGGTTCAGCTCACCGTCCCTGCCAAAAAGCCTCAGTGACCGGGTAAGGCAGCAAATTCTGAACGACCCCGGCTCACTTTACCAGTTTGTTCAACAGCGGCCAGAGTTACTGAACAACGTGCTGACCTATTTGAACCGGGAGTTTCCGGGGCATCCTGTCCACTCATACTTTTCTGGTCGTGTACCCCCCTATTCTACCCATCAAACAAACGGAAACCCACTGGCTTTGCTGCCAGAAGCGGGAAATGCGTTCCAGCCAGATACACAACTCCCGTCAACAACATTTACAA
>NZ_JAHHPQ010000399.1:0-1162 GCF_024606245.1 Endozoicomonas sp. SESOKO2 | reverse complement strand
AATAATTTTTTAAATGATCATCGAAAGACTGTAATTTATCGTTTATCGTTGATGTTGAGAGATCAGGAGCTATAAACGAGATATATTTACTGGCAGAGTCTTGCCAGAAAAAAACCACCGATCCAAGGACGTTTTTGCTAATGTAAAATGCTCCATCGGGGTTCTCTTTATCGTCGAACGGGTAGCAAACCAGACCTAGTTTATTGTAAAACCTGAACAGGTTATGTCCTTGTTCTTCCTGCATGAATTCACCGGGAGTCGTCAAGATCTGTTTTAGCACTGTGCTGGCAGATTTTATGGACGTCTTTTTCAGTGGCCCTTTGCTGGCAGATTTTATGGCGTTGTATTGAAGATTTTCCCGGCATAATAAAAGGTCTTTTTGCCATTCTGGAAACAGTTCCCATAAAGCATTTTCAGACTGACTGTCTCTCAGCCAATCGTTTTCCTGCTTATTTAAGTGGGAGCTGGTCAGAAAGTGAGTGAACCACAGGAAGTTGTTACTGTGATGAGACAGTTTTACAGCATGATTCTCGTGAAACAGGAAAATATGGAGATCTTCAAGTTTACTCAAAGACTGGTGAGGCGAATGATTGTGGTTTTTATCATCGCTATAGCAGCGATATTTCTGACCATCATGAACGATGACCTGTATAGAGTGTTGCAGAGCGTTTGATGCCAGCATCATGTGTTGCTGGTTTTTCGGATCAAAACCCAGGAGCATCTGGTTATATAATGTTTCACTTTCACTATCGGGTGATTGGCATGGATGGTAAAACGTTTCAAACTTCTCCCTTGATTTGATGCCCAGCTGTTCTGAAAGAAAATTCGATCTGTTGATCACTTTTTCAGGCCGAAGCCCGGAGGTTGTGTAGAGATGCATCAGATGTTTAAGCAAGGACGCCGGGGATACTGCGTTTGCTGGTGTGGTCGGATGGTTCCCGCCTGGCGGTGGCGGCTCATTATCATCAACACTTTTCCTTTCGTCAGAGCGAGTACTTCGTTCACTTTTCTTGCCGTTTTGTTCGGCTTTTTTTTTAGAGGGGGAAACACGACGGGACTGAGACGGCCCGCTATTGCCCTGATCGCCAGAAAAAGCAATCATGCCCCTTGTAAATGTTGTTGACGGGAGTTGTGTATCTGGCTGGAACGCATTTCCCGCTTC
>NZ_JAHHPQ010000398.1:0-14575 GCF_024606245.1 Endozoicomonas sp. SESOKO2 | reverse complement strand
GCCTGTCGGACTTAAGGCTGTCCTACTGCGGTTGCAATAAATTGGTCTAAAAATTTCTTGCAATCCTCACTACGGACGCTTAAGTCCGACAGGCTGCTAGATGGTCGTGGGCTTAAGAAGAGCGCAGCATCGGAGTATGATTTCCATGGTCTTGCCATTGTCTGGCAGTCAGTCAGACAATGGCAGGCAGGGACAAGTGTATGACTGTTGGCGAGGACCGGCTGTTTGAAGTTGATTTTTAATCGTTCAAACCCGGAAAGTTACCTATGGAGTGGTGAAGATCGGGTCAGAAAAAAGAACTTTTTTAATTTAAAGTTGTCGAAATAAATATAGATATTGAGTAATTAACAAGGATGTAATTATGAATCTAACAAGCCATATTTCACATTACCTGTCGTATTTATCAATACCTTCTCTAACTTCCTGCTTTTATAGTTACTGGGCAGGAAGGAAAGTCGACCAAATGGTCCGATTGCCTGAGTGTACCTATACATCTCTATCTTTAAAAGCCTTGGAAAGTGAGGATTATACTGCTCTCTCCGCACGCACCATTTGGGATAAAGCCAAAAGCAGCAGCAATATTAACATCTACGAAGATGACCCAACAAAATTAGAACGTAATAACCCCGGTAAAGGAATAGATACTGCCATGTCGGATACCGGCTTTTCAAAAGGCATTCATATTCTGGATATTGAATGGCCGACCGGAATGCGAGGTACTCATCCGGTGATTGGGGTCGCACTGGAAGGATCCCCTAATCAAGGAATAGGTTACAGAAATCTTCTTGGCGGCACAGAGTCATCATGGGGCTGGGATATAAAAAGCAAGGAACTGCTTCATAATGGTCAAATTATAGGCAATTACCCCGAAGATAAATCAAATGGATCATTTGATGTGCCCGAAAAGATAAGCTGTATAATTGATATGAATGCAGGAGTTATAGGCTTCAAAATCGGCGGGAAATATCTGGGAGACGCATTTTCGGGGCTAAAGCATAAAACTGTTTTCCTGGCTGTGTCCGTTGTTCGGACAAGCACAGCAATCTCTGTCAACTATATCAAAGGCTCTAATACCACTCTTTCGCTACAAGATCTGTCAAAGCTGGCAATAAGAAAGCGGGTTAAATTTGAAGAGCAAATTGCCCAACTTCCTACTGCTCCACCATTAAAGAGATTCATTGCCGATCAGGAAATGACCGACGCTGATGGCAACGATGATAATACTGACCAGGAAAATATATAACTTTGCTGGCTGCTTTAACGGGTGTCTTCATCTTCCCGGCTGCTTTCCAGCCATCCTAATGTAGGCAAAAATCACTGGTTTGGATAGTTTTCTGATTTGTTCTGAAGTACAGAAAGACCGTTGCCGGTCGAGAACAATAGTGATTCAGTCTTGTCTCCGATCTGTTGTTTTATCGGCTATGGGGCCAGCGAAATAAAAAGGATAAGTCACAATTCAGTGGGCAGATTCTCTTCGTATTGAAGCGTTTGATTGCCCGATGACAGGACCCGTTGGTAAACTGCCGGGATAAAACCAACAACAAGTGCAAGGGATCGTGAACCAATGAGAAGCACAGTACTGGGCATTCTTCTGCTCTGCCTGTCGTCAGCAGGGATAGCTTACGAGAATCCGATCAAGTCAGATTCTCCCCAGGATTATCTGGTAAAAAAAGGGGACACGCTCTGGGAAATCTCCAACCGTTTTCTGAAAAGTCCCTGGCTGTGGCCTGAAATCTGGCACGCAAACCCCCAGATACATAACCCCCATCTGATTTTCCCCGGAGACCTGGTGAGCCTTGTCTACATCGATGGTCGCCCGAGGCTGACGGTTGTCCGTCGTGGCGAGAGTGGCAGAACTGTCAAACTTAGCCCGAAAGTGAGAACACTGCCTGCTGAAGCGGCTATTCCTGCTATCCCACTCAGCGCAATCGATGCCTTTCTCAAGAGCAGCCGGGTATTTACCTCTAAACTGGCGTTAGACGGTGCTCCTTATATATTTGCTTCCAGACAGGAACGGATCATTACCGGTGCGGGAGACAAGGTTTATGCCCGGGGACCCATAGATTCACTGGACAAGAATCTCGACATTCTTAGGGCCGGAGGCGTTTTGAGGGATCCTGACAGTGGTGAAGTACTGGGTATTATCGGCCATGAAATAGCAGGTGCCTCCCTGCAAAAAGTAGACAATGGCATTGCCAGCCTGAACATCCAGACAAGTCTTCAGGAGGTGAGGCCGGGTGATAAGGTAGTGCCGGCAGACACCTTTAGCCTCCAAACCACCTTTTTTCCCAGGGCACCTGATGCGCCGTTAGAAGGCAAAATTGTCTCTGTTGTTGATGGTGTAAAAAAAGTGGGTCAGTTCAACAGCGTCATTATTAACCGGGGTATCCGGGAAGGTTTGCGTCAGGGCGATATATTCAACGCCTACAAGAATACGGAGGTTAAAGATCAGATCAGTGGTGAAATGGTCAATTTGCCTCCTGAGAAAGCCGGCATGATCATGATTTATCGCCCTTTTGAAAAAGTGAGCTATGGTATTGTGCTGACGGCCTATGAAGAAATAGGTGTAGGCGATACTCTGAAAAGCCCCTGAGGTGCGATGATTCAACAACATGACTCCAGCTGGCAGCAGTTAAAACAATGGCTGCTGCTTTCATTTCAGCCCGGACTGGGTGCGGTTCGCCTCAATGCCCTGGTCCGGGAGTTTGGTTCTGCAAGCGCTGTTTTGTCAGCCTCTTATCAGTCATTGAGGATGGGGCTGCCGGAAAAACTGGCGGCGCAATTATCGGGAAATCCTGAGACACCAGATATTACTGAGCGTCTGAACCATTGTCGACTCTGGCTGGAATCCAGTCAGGCTCATCACATTATTACCCTGCAATCGCCTCAATACCCTGCTGCTCTCAAGGAGTTAAGTGACCCTCCTCCCTTGCTTTACGTGATGGGTAATCTCGATCTGTTGAATGAGCCCCAAGTGGCCATTGTCGGAAGCCGCAGGCCGACCCCTCAGGCTCGTCGATTGGCTCAGGAGATGGCCATGGATTTGTCTCGAAAGGGACTGGTGATTACCAGCGGCATGGCGCTGGGAATTGATGCAGCCGCTCATCAGGGAGCATTGGGCAGTTATGGCAGTACCATAGCGGTTCTGGGAACCGGGGTGGATGTGGTTTATCCAAGGAGTCATGGCGACCTTTATCAGGCTATAGCCATGCAGGGCGCAATTGTGAGTGAGTTTCCTCTGGGGACGACACCTAAACCCGGACATTTTCCAAGAAGAAATCGCATCATCAGTGGTTTGTCTGTCGGTGTTCTGGTGGTAGAAGCAGCGCTTAACAGCGGTTCATTGATTTCGGCCAGACTGGCTGCTGAGCAGGGACGAGAAGTGTTTGCTGTACCGGGTTCTGTTTTAAATCCTCTCAGTCGTGGTTGTCATAAGCTCATAAAGGAAGGAGCTGTTCTGGTTGAATCGGCTGAGGATATCCTGGTCGAGTTACAGAGCTATCTGAGAGCTTATGTGGTATCCACCTCTGAGCCAGAACCGATCAACTCTGATTTATCAGGGGTTCAGAGAGTCATTCTGGAAATTATGAGCGCTGAAGCCATCAGTGTGGATCTGATTTGCCAGATATCAGGGCTCTCGTTTGACGAAGTTTCTGTCATTCTGACTGAGATGGAGCTGGAGGGTTTTATTGAGTCGGTGCCTGGTGGTTATATCCGAGTGGGGTAATTATCTCACTTCCTCGCCAGCTCTTGCTTCATATCGGTCAATAATAGCCTCAACCTGCATGGGCTTTGCGGTATGTCGTAATTTCGGCAGGTCGTAAAGCAGGGGCATCCCTATGCGGGAGTGCGCCATTCCGCAAGCCATCGGGTTATAACTCGCCAATCCAAGCCGCACAGACAATGACATTCACTAATAATTTAAATCTTTCACTTCTGGTACGATATACCACAAACTTTCGTACAAGAAATGAAATATCTATGACGTTCGAAGAGTATTATCAGAAGCTTCCCATCAACAAGAAGAAGTTGAGTAATGTAAAGCAGACCATCTTGAAGCGTTTATGGGGACAAGATAGCAATCCATTTCCTAAGCCTTGGGTATCTTCCGCTGAACTGCTTGAACTGACAAGTCAGAAGTACTTTGATCGTCGAACCAGAGAGTTAAGAGATGCGTTGGGTTGTGACCTGGAATCTGCTTATCAGGAAGAATTTGAAGGCCATGCCTGGCGTTTTAGATCAGACACTCTGACTGCTCCACAAGCGCGAAAATATCTCACAAAAGCGCAAAAAGATCGTCTTTTTACTGAAGCTGAAAATACCTGTGCAACCTGCGCTACACAAACCGAAGCGGGTGTCAGAGGTTTACAAGCAGACCACAAAGTACCTCTTTCCCGCGGAGGAACTAATGATTTAGAAACTGGCAGCCTATGTGTAACAACTGCAATGTTGGGAAGAGGAGAGCTTGCGAAGGTTGCCACCTGAACTGTTAGACCTGTTCATGGGCTTTCCCTGAAAAACATGGTGTACCTTTTATTTTGAACCTCAGTGAGCCAGTACTGAAGGTTATTGACAGTATCAGCGAGACTAAATCCATCAGTCGAGAAGAGGCTATCAGAATAGCTGTAGAAGCTTATCGTGAAGAATTTCTGACCAGTAAGCCGACATGATTGGGTGGTATCGCTCATGCAAATGCTTGTTAATGATCAGCCTGCCCGTGCAGTGAGATCCTGATCCCTAAACATATCCATTGTTTCAAAGGCTCGATGTGATGACGCCAACTTACGAACCGGTGCTTTCTGCAGAAGTGCCTTCCTGATTTGTCTACCTACAGCCTCTGCAACAGGTGCGGGAAATGCATTGCCGACCTGTCGATAGGCATGGGTCTTTCCACCAAAAAACTCCCAATAGTCAGGAAAACCCTGAATTCTTGCAGCCATTCGAATATTCAGCAACGGCATCCCTTCGCAACCAGGCTGGATCGTTCCATCTCTTTTGAGAACGCCTATGAAACCTTCTCCTGGAATCTCATCATCATTTGCAACTCGGTGAGCATTTACACCAAGCTCTTGCCACTGTCGTTTGGTTCTGGTAGGCCCCAGATCGGGTCCTCCATGTTTTTTAGATCCACCTACAAGTGTCGGAGCTATTTTATCAGCCCTCTTTTTCCATTTATCAACGCCTTCCCAACCATTCGATGACATGAGATCACAAAGAGCTTCACCTACAGTTTTAGGTCGCGTATTCAGAGGTTGAGGCCAGTGAAAATGCTTAAAGTAATCAGGCTTCATTGTCACCAGGATAACTCTGGGTCTTAACTGGGGCACACCAAAATCACTGGCCTGATGCAGCTTCCAATCAGAGAGATAACCCATCTCAAAGAGCGTATTAGATATTTCATCTCGGTAATCTTTGAACTTATCTTCCAGAAGCCCTGGAACATTTTCCAGCATCACGGCTTTAGGTTGAACCTTCTGAAGAATCTCCAGCGCCGTGGGGAAAAGATCACGTTCATCATTGCTACCAAGCTGCATACCGGCTTTGCTGAATGGAGGGCATGGCACTCCCCCTGCAACCAGATCAATTTGCCCCTGGTAGTCTTCAGCTTCATGTTCTGCAAAGTGCTTTAGGTCACTCTCAATGATATTGTCCCACCCCAAGCCATGAGCCTGATTATTGAGGCGCAAAGTCTGACTGGCATGATGATCGATCTCAATGAGGGCTGCATGAGAAAAACCTGCCACGTGCAAACCTATGGCCTGACCGCCGGCACCAGCACACATTTCAATCGTTTTCATCAAAAAACCTGTTTAATGTTCAAAACGGCAATTATACCAAGTTCAACTGTATGAAAAAAATCACTCCAACTCGAGATAATTTTTCAGCGCCTTCACTCTACGCTGCCGCTGCCCTTTATCCTTGGTTCTGGAAGACATACTTTTGCTGTAGGCTTCGACATTTTCATTGTCAGAGTCTCGGGAGCGAAGTTTTGTATAGAATTCAGTAAGTTTTCCCTTAATGCAATGAGGTTTTATGCCTTCTCTTTCACAAAAGTCTGACAGACACCAGATGCCATAAAGATGTGAAACGCCTCCGACATTGAACTTTTGATACTCAATATCCAAAGATTTCATAAAGTCAGTAACAAGTGAAAACCTGGCTTTGATGTAACTCCAGTCTAGAGTTTCTTTACTGTACTTCTCATAAAGCTCATCCAATATATTCTGGTTCGCATGCAATGGCTTCCCCTCAATTTGCTGAAACATTATTTCCGAAATAAATTCGTAATGCTCCATCCTGGCGACATCTGTACCTTCCAGTCGCTCTCTCCAAAATGGGATTTCAGAAACCCTTTCGATAAGGTCAAGAAGCTGGCTTCCATGATACTTTGACCTTCTCAACTCTTGTCCCTTCAATGGCTCCCCGTTACGGTTTAGTCTGTCGAATATATTATCTATTACTTCTTTATCTGAAGTATCTATATATTCAATGGGAATAACATACCTCCAAAACCGTTTTTTATAATCAGTCAAATTCTTTTCATCTAAATCCCTAAAGTACACCCCGGCTATTTTTTCATCATGAAAAGGTGTGTTTTCAAACTCATCTGATGCCGGTATTTCATTTTTTAAAAACCGAACTATAGAGGTCAAACGCTGCTTGCCGTCGATGACATCATATTTTGTTTTACCTGTATCATCGTCTATTTTTTGATGTAAAAAAATAGGCGGAATGGGAAAGTTTTTAAGCAAGCTATCAATGAAAAATGACTGTTTTTCGTCGCTCCAAACACTGTCCCTTTGGTAAGCAGGGGCAAAATTATATTTGTTCAGTAAGTAGCTCTCCCAGAAGTTAGCCACCGTGATCGTGTTCGTTTCTCGCATCAGGCTGACTGACATTTCATCTTCTCCTTGAGAGTCTCAGAACTGGAATATGTAACAAAATTACTGAATATACTTGTCAGAACAGCATTGATTGTTCTTTGAGGGTTAGGGTTTATCATGGTCACGTCGAGTAAGGGGTCACAGCCCGTAAACAGCTCGTCAAGCTCAGACCTGTCTACGTGCCAGTAAGACAAGCCACAAATAATCATTTCGTCATCCTTGTCTAGCCTATCAGCCTTGAGCTTTGCTTCAGCTCTAATAGGAAAAGACCACGTGTGACGAAAACGCTCTGAGTCACCTGCTGGGGGAATCAGGGCTGTAATAAGGTGATTATCATCCAGGCCATCATAAGCAACCGAAAATTCCTCTGTCGAACCATCCTGAAGCTCACGGTCGTACTTTATTCCATAAGAGTCTCTGGCAGATTTGCTCTCATGAAGAAAACTAATTGAGCCATGAGGCTTGAGTATTTTTATCCTTGCATTTTCCACTCTGTCACCCACAAGCCCAACTTTGTAGGGTATCTTGAATCGGTCTAGAAGGCGCTCTAGCCATACGTCGTAATTGTATGTGACGACCACTATTTCGCTATAGCTATCTGACTGACTGGCATGCCTTATAAACTCAAGCCAAGGCCAGCTCTGAGCTGAGTCCGGTATTTCTGGCACTTGTTTGTTATAAAAAACAAACAAGTGCTTAATATATTGGATGAATTCCTTGTAGGCGTGGATATAGATATCGTTAGGTCGGTCACCTAGGCCAACCTCATCAGGCTTCTTCTTTGATGCATAGACGTTTACGCACGTGATAATGTCCTCGATCAGATCCATTGCGTCCCTGGCACTCATGTTTGGTCTGGCCCCTAGGTTCCATAAGTTCGGACAGTGTTTAAAAGACAGGAAGCCCGGCATTCCTGTTGCTGGCCAAGGAACCTCGGTGCCTCTTCGAAACAAATTTATTACGTCTATATCATCAAATCGACCAATATGTTTCAGGAAATCTATGGTGAATCCGTTACCCAGAATCAAGAACAACTTCTTACTCAAAAAAATTCCTTGTATTTCTATAAGACAAATTAATGTTTGCAGGCAAAGCGGAACTTGTTTTCAAGCAGCTACGCCTAACCTACTAACCACTGCTTCAGTTTTGACTCATCAAAAATGACCTGTTCAAACTCTTCTGGCGACTCTGCCTCAAATCGCACGTCTACAAACTCCTGATAATCATCATCTTGTGACGTTTTCATTTCCATCAGAGAGTAACGCAGGCTGTCGTCAATTTCCCGGTGTCGAGGGTCTTCGGGAAGCACGCAGATTTTCAGAATTTTGTGCCCCTGCACGTACACGAAGGAAGGGCCGGTATCGTTACGGTACGACTGGTCTTTGAAGTAGACCGGAATACGGATGCCCAGTGGGTAATCCTTGCCAAACTACTGCTTGTACGGTTCCATTACTACCCCTGAATTAAATAGTCTTAAAGATGCTTATTTTAAACCTTGCAGCGCACTGTGTTAAAAAAATTTTTGTGTTCCAATTTTGCACTACAAGCCAAACTTCATAACAGGCACAAAGATCAGAATCTTCACGGTCATTAACTAGAAAAGTGGGGTCTGTAAGACGAACATCACCGACTAGACTGTGGACCGGCAAAGTCCGGAAACGCATCAAGGCTGGTTTGCCAGCAGCACAGCGAAATGAAACCATGAACAGGTTTCATCCCTATGGTATTAGTTTGTAGAACCCGATTCACGTTGGGGATGCTTATGCTCATTAGTGTGGGCCTGAGTCTCACACTGAATAAAAAATGATCGTTTTCCCTGTGATTCAGATTTTATTGCAAGATTTTTTAATGCCTATTCGCTCAAACGTACAAGTCTTCTTATAATCTACCCCGAATCATCCACCGACCATTACACGGCTTACAGGAGTTTGAGATGGAAGTCGGCATTATCATGGGGTCCAGGTCAGACTGGCCAACGATGAAACTGGCAGCGGACATGCTGGACCGGTTTGGAGTCCGTTATGAAACCAGAGTGGTTTCAGCGCACCGGACTCCCCAGCTGTTGGCTGACTATGCCACAGGCGCTAAAGAGCGGGGCCTCAAAGTCATCATTGCAGGCGCAGGCGGCGCGGCTCACCTGCCCGGCATGGCAGCCGCTTTCACTAGCCTGCCTGTTCTGGGAGTCCCCGTTCAGTCCAAAGCACTGAAAGGTATAGATTCATTACTGTCTATCGCACAGATGCCCAAGGGGATTGCCGTAGGAACTTTGGCCATTGGCGAGGCAGGTGCCGCCAATGCGGGTATTCTGGCTGCTCAAATCATTGGTACGCACAATGAAGCGGTCATGGCTAAGATAGAAGCTTTCCGTAAAGAACAAACGGACACGGTTCTGGCTAATCCCAATCCGGCTGAGGATTAATCTGATGCATGTTTTAGTGCTGGGGGCAGGCCAGCTGGCGCGAATGATGTCATTGGCTGGCGCACCGCTGAACATTCAAATCAGTGCTTATGATGTCAACAGCGAAACAGTGGTTCACCCGCTGACTCAAATGACCACCGGTAATGACTTGGCATCCGCTATCAGACAGGCTGATGTCATTACCGCAGAATTTGAACACATTCCCCTCGATATTCTGGCTGTCTGTGAGAAAAGCGGCAAATTTCTGCCTTCTACAGAAGCCATCAAGGCAGGTGGCGACCGGCGTATCGAGAAAAAAAGACTGGACGATGCCGGTGTTAAAAATGCCCGATACTTTGTCATTCAGACTTATGAAGACTTCCACAAAGCGATTGAGCATGTGGGTGTGCCTATGGTTCTCAAGAGTGCTTTGGGCGGCTACGACGGTAAAGGGCAGTGGCGGTTAAAAGAGCTTGATCAGGCTGATACCATCTGGGCAGAAATGGCCGAATGCATTGCAGCTACTGATCATCAGGCGATTGTTGCTGAAGAGTTTGTCCCCTTTGATCGTGAAGTCTCAATGGTCGGTGCCCGAAGTGCAAACGGAACGGTTGCTGTCTACCCTCTGGCCGAGAATGTTCATACCAACGGAGTACTGAGTCTTTCTACAGCCATCACTGATCAGGCATTGCAGGAACAGGCAAAGCAGATGTTCACTGCTGTCGCTGAGAGTCTTGGCTATGTCGGAGTGCTGGCACTGGAGTTTTTTGATGTGAGTGGTTCCCTGCTGGTCAATGAAATCGCGCCAAGAGTGCACAACTCCGGGCACTGGACTCAGCAAGGTTCTGAAACCTGTCAGTTCGAAAACCATCTTCGCGCTATTTGTGCAATGCCTCTGGGCAGCACCCGACTGATCCGAGAAACCACCATGATCAACATATTGGGTGAAGACAGGCTTCCTGAAGCGGTGATGGCAGTGGCAGGCGTTCATGTACATTGGTACGGCAAAGTAAAACGTTCTGGCCGTAAGATGGGCCACATCAATGTTTGTGGTGATAGCTCTGGCAGTGTGCAAAACAAACTCTCTGATCTCGCGCAATGGCTCGATCAGGCAGCCTATCCTGCGCTGCATGAATTTGTCCGGAAGTCATCGACACAAGCTTGAGTCAATCCTGATCAGCTAGCAGCGTTTACACAGCCTTGCTAAACTCTGCTACTCGCTGATCAAGTTGATAAAACGCTATGTCTAAAATTCAGGCTGTTATCGAACAGGGCGGCGTCATAGCCTACCCTACGGAGGCGGTCTGGGGGCTCGGGTGTGACCCCTGGAATCGGGAAGCTGTCTACAAAGTGCTGGCCATCAAGCATCGCCCTGTTGAAAAAGGGTTGATACTGGTCGCCTCCTCTCAACAGCAGTTTGCCCCTCTGCTTTCTGACCTGACCGAAGCACAGCTTGAAACCTTATCAGCCAGTTGGCCGGGGCCTTATACCTGGCTGCTGCCTGATACTAAGCAATGGACCCCGGACTGGGTTCGTGGAAAGTTCGACACGGTGGCAGTCAGGGTCAGTGCTCATCCGGTGGTTAAAAAGCTCTGTGAACAGGCTGGGCAGCCGCTGGTATCTACTTCTGCCAATCGGGCAGGAGAACCTCCTTTAATGACAGAGCAACAGGTTCAGGAACAGATGGGGCAGCAGGTATCTCTGATTGTTTCCGGTGAAACGGGTCCACAGACCGAACCCTCTGAAATTCGTGATCTTCAGACAGGACAACTGGTCCGGGCTGGTTAATATCGGCTCTGTTAAACTGCGTCTCTTTTTTATCCAGCCAGCTCAGGGAGTATTATGGTGACCGATGCCCGTACTGGAAAAACCACCAGTCCAGAAAACAGCAGCGAATTGTTGGACAGCCATGAGCCTGTAGACAGCCATGAACAGGTAGACCGAGTCAGGCAATACCTGTTGTCACTGCAGGACGCTATTTGTAATGCTCTGGAAAAAGAAGACTCTGGCACTGTTTTCCGTGAGGAAACCTGGGATTACCACGGTGGCGGCGGTGGTCGTGCACGGGTTATTGAAGGCGGCTCGCTGTTTGAAAAAGGTGGAGTGAACTTCTCTTATGTGAAGGGCGATAAACTGCCACCTTCCGCCACAGCAAAAAGACCCGAGCTGGAAGGTCGGAGCTTTCAGGCCATGGGAGTCTCCCTGGTGATTCATCCCAGGAACCCATTTGTGCCAACGTCTCATGCCAATGTTCGTCTGTTGATTGCCGAAAAAGAAGGCGCTGATCCGGTCTGGTGGTTTGGTGGCGGTTATGATCTGACGCCCTATTACGGTTTCGAAGAGGACTGTACACACTGGCATCAGGTGGCCCGATCAGCTTGTGAGCCCTTTGGTGAAGAGGTCTACCCCCGTTACAAGAAATGGTGTGACGATTACTTCTTCCTGAAGCATCGAGATGAGCCCCGTGGTGTGGGCGGTCTGTTCTACGATGATCTCAACGAATGGCCCTTTGAACGCTGCTTCGAGTTTATGCAGGCGGTAGGCAATAGTTACATCGAAGCTTATCTGCCCATCGTTCAGAAGCGTAAAGATACTGAATACACGGAACAGAACCGTTATTTCCAGGAGTATCGACGCGGGCGTTATGTTGAGTTTAACCTTGTATACGACCGTGGAACACTGTTTGGTCTGCAATCCGGTGGGCGCACTGAGTCTATCCTGATGTCTTTGCCTCCTGTTGTGCGCTGGGATTACAATTGGCACCCGGAAGATGGGACAGAAGAGGCCCGTCTTTACAATGAATTCCTGAAACCCAGAGAGTGGGTCTGATATTTAACGAGCTACCGCTTTTGTTTTTCGTGAAAGATACGGGCAACCAGTAATTCTCTGGTTGTCAGAAGGTAATAAACCACGTAGGGCGTACCGACCACTTGTATTTTGCGATAGCGTCCCACCTTATTGCCTGCCATAGGATGGTCTTGCAGGCGATCCAGGTTAAATTTCAGAGTATCCAGAATTCGATCAGTGACGGCTGGACAGTGTTCATCAAGATAGGTGGCAATTTTCCGATAGTCGTTTCTGGCAGCAACTGACAACCTGACCTGCATTGACTAACGCTCCTCTTTCAGGAATTGTTCCAGAGAGATGGTTTCCATATCGCCTGATTCAACGGCACTGACCGTCTCTTCAACCTGCTGGAGTTGCCACTCTTCAGCATCCATATAATCCGTTACCACTTCCCGAATGAGCGTCGAAACATCTTTTTGATGAATAGCGGCGAGTTTGTCGAGCCGCTCGAGGTCATTTTGATCAAATCGAACGTTCTTTATCTTCATGGCCATAAGACTAATCCGTATATCTATAAAATATACAGATTAGCATCCTGACACTATTGCGCAAGTGGTACATCCTGTCCATTTTCAACAGAGAATATTGTATGGCTGGATAATTATCTCTCCCATTTTCTACCAACATCCTCTAGAGTACCGGAAGTTTTTTAGCTGCATTCCCCGAGAAAAAAAGAATGGCCATACCTGTTGATCACTACGCTGTGATGGGGAACCCCATTGAGCACAGCAAGTCGCCAAGAATTCATGCCATGTTTGCAGAGTCTGTCGGGCACAGGCTGAGTTATAACGCCCAACTGGTTCCGGTTGATGACTTTGAAGAGGCCGTTAAACGCTTCTTTGATAATGGTGGCTACCTGGGTCTGAGTGTAACGGTTCCTTTCAAGGAGCAGGCCTGGCAGCTATCAACCGTGCGAACGGGAAGGGCTGAGAAAGCAGGTGCAGTCAATACACTCTGGATGGATGAACAAGGTACTCTCAACGGAGACAACACGGATGGACTCGGTCTGGTTCGCGATCTGACGGTCAACAACAGTGTTTCTATCAAAGGAGCGAAGGTACTGGTTTTGGGCGCTGGTGGTGCAGTAAGAGGTGTCCTTGAGCCGATCCTTGCACAGGAACCATCGGAACTGGTGATTGCCAATCGGACTGTCAGCAAGGCTGAGACTCTGGCTGGTCTGTTTCCTGAGCAACCCGTAAAAGCTTCCGGTTTTTCAGAACTCGAAGGCTCTTTTGACATCATCATCAACGGTACTTCCGCCAGTTTACACGGCGATCTGCCTCCTGTTCCGGCAACAGTCATTGCTGCTTCGACCTGCTGCTATGACATGATGTATTCAGCGTCTAATACGGTATTCAATCGATGGGCTTTGGGTCAGGGGGCAGGAGCCGTGATTGATGGTTTGGGTATGCTGGTAGAACAGGCCGCAGAGCAATTTGCTATCTGGAGAGGTGTTCGTCCTGAGACCATTCCTGTTCTGGAAATGCTCAGAAATGAACTCTCTGGAGGCTGAACGACTGAGCAGCCAAACCCGGGGGGGCGGCCTCTGAAAAAAACATTTCAATAGCTTTTTCGTAATTCTCTATGCTCAGACGTTTCGAGAAAAAGGCGACTTAAAAGCAATTTTGCAGGCCGTATCCCTGGTAACGGTTTTTTGTAGGTGATACGGCGCTTTTGGGTGAACCGTCGAAAATCACGAAGCAGAAATTTATATTCTACATTTTAGCGGAAATAGGTTGATTTGATTATAATAAACGAATCGAACGATATTATGGAGACTAAAAACTATGCAGGCTCTTTCTGCTAATGAAGCCAAAACCCATTTTGGAGATATGTTGCTCAAAGCGCAGCGTAGCCCTGTTCAGATCAGTAAGAATGGTAAGCCCGTTGCTGTGGTTATCTCAGCTGACGAATACCAAAACATCGAGACGCTCAAGTTGCAAATGTTGAAGTTAAGGGCAGATCAGGCCAAAGCTGATATAGAAGCAGGCAAACTGGCTGATGGTGGTGCATTCTTTGATGAGCTGGAAGCAGGCCAACATGACTGATGGCTGCTTATCGCTTAACGCCGGATGCACAATCTGATCTGATCGAAATTCGCCGGTACACAGTAGCACAATGGGGAACTGCTCAGTCCGGAAAATACCTATCGGAACTCCGGCAAACCATTCACCTGCTTGCTGAAACGCCATCCCTTGGTAAGCATAGGACAGAGGTCGGATCAAATGTGTTGAGTTTTTCCCATTCGAGCCATGTCATCTATTACATGATGCATGAGGAAGTATTGGTGGTATTTGGTGTCTTACACAGACGAATGGTGCCGCTCAATCACCTGATCAATCGAGAGATCATCTAGCAGCCTGTCGGACTTAAGCGTCCGTAGCGAGGATTGCAGGAATTTTTAGACCAATTTATTGCAACCGCAGTAGGACAGCCTTAAGTCCGA
>NZ_JAHHPQ010000397.1:0-5953 GCF_024606245.1 Endozoicomonas sp. SESOKO2 | reverse complement strand
AAAACTTTTTTGAGCTTCATTCTGATGACTTTTCTGAGCCACCTCAGTTCTGTGTCGCTTATGACAGCTCTAAAATCCATTCAACTGAAAAACAAAATCTTCATTACGCCATAAAGTGATCTCTTCAGAATCATTTCTTCAAGCACATATAGTGCGTCATTTTTTTGACTACACAAGCGCTTGCACTTTTTCATTTTCATCGTGATTTACAGTCTTTTTTTAATTCTAATTTAATGAATAAAAGATCTTATTATTATGAAAAAGAGGTATTTAAAAAGGCTTGTGTTCTGATTGGCACTATGGTCTTTTTAACACCTTCAAGGTGGCGTTGCAGTACCCCAATTAATAGCAACCGCAACGGAGACGAGACAATCATGGACGTGCAGGCAATCAGCAATCTGATCGATTGCGCCCGAAAGCATGAAGAAGGCTCAGGCCACCTTCAGTCGCTTGTCTGTCAGCAGGTGGAGTATTTGCACCACACGATCGAACTTCCCGAAGACATGGCCAGTGAAACACTGCTGAAATTTGCAGTTGAATACATTGACCATATACCTGACTTTCTTGAAGCACTGGACCAGGCTTCAAAGGAACTGGATATTGAGGCTTTCATATCCCCGTTTCTGAGCATTGCCGAAGAGAACTTTCTTGCACCGGTTCTACAGTCCCAAAATAATGTGGGACTGTTTGATCTGCTCGATAAAGCCTACTTTACTCATCGCCTGATTGAGGAAGTAAACGACAGTTACCTGTCCCGAATCGGCTGTACCCTGATCCCGATGAACATGACCTGGGCCAACCTGATCATTCATGCCATTCTGGGTGAAGAGTTCGGCAATGAGCTGGACAAAATTGCTGAGCAGACGGCAAGACATATGATGCGTTCGCAGGAACTATACAATGACCGTATGCTCAAGGACTTCGCCAATAAGCGTAATCCGGAGCAGTGGGTATCAACCTGGTCAAAATGGAATTGCCTGTCCAGCCGGATGGGCATTGAACTGAAGTTTACGTCAGCAGCCTGACCCTGAACGCTGACAATTGAAGTAGACGTTAATGCAGAGGACTGTATTTGAAAGTCGCTTGTTAAACCCCGACTGCCATGGCGCTTTAATAAAGCAAAGCACCTCAGCAGGAATGGTTTATGACAACATCTGATTTCGAACTCCAGGTTATTGATCCAGTATTCGAACGATCTGAACACCCTTGTCCTTGTTAGCATCATCATCCGACTTACTAACTTCTGGGGAGACCCTCGTCACTGGAGGCTTCCCCGCAAGAGAAGGGTCTTTTTCCATCACATCCGAATAATGGCAATCCACGCACTCGCGATAGTTCTCACCATTCTCAGTGTACATTCTCACCGAATCCTGCCGACCACAGGAAGGGCAGACGGCTCCGGCAATAAATCTTTTCGTTGTCATAACTCTGAGGCCTACAGCGCATAGATGACCATGGCGCATAAAAAAATAACGAGGCTTCAAGACCCGGTGACCTCAAAACCTTTGACTCATGACCGTCTGATCAGGAGATACCCGAATGGCGCAGCAAGGCATCCACTTCTGGCTCACGGCCCCGGAAATTCACAAACAGCTCCATCGGCTCGGCTGAACCGCCTTTTTCCAGAATTTCCTCAAGAAAGGACTCACCGGTCTGGCGGTTGAATATACCTGCTTCCTCAAATCGTGAAAATGCATCCGCAGACAGCACCTCAGCCCATTTGTAGCTGTAGTAGCCCGCCGCATACCCCCCCGCAAAGATATGACTGAAGCCATGCTGGAAACGATTGAAGGCCGGAGGCGTGACCACAGACACTTGGCTGCGAACTTCATCCAGTACCGATTGAACCGTTTTTCCTTCGCTCTCGCTCTTTAAGAAGTCTTTATGCAGTCTGAAATCAAAGAGCGAGAACTCCAGCTGACGCACCATCATCATGGCGGACTGGAAGTTTTTAGCGGCCAGCAGCCTGTCCAACTTATCCTTTGGCAGGGGCTCACCTGTTTCAAAGTGGCCGGAGATAAGAGCCAGACTTTCTTCTTCCCAGCACCAATTCTCAAGGAACTGGCTGGGCAGTTCTACCGCATCCCAGGCTACGCCATTGATTCCGGATACCGCAGAATAATCAACCCGGGTCAGCATATGATGCAGGCCGTGACCAAACTCATGGAACAGGGTCACCACTTCATCGTGTGTCAGCAGGGCAGGCTGGTTCCCAACCGGTGGCGTGAAGTTGCAAGTCAGATAGGCCACTGGCAGCTGGACTTTGTCGCCAATCTTGCGACGCACCCGGCACTCACCCATCCAGGCTCCGCCCCGCTTGTGTTCACGGGCATAAAGGTCGAGATAGAATCGACCAATCACTTGGCCATCACCAATGACATGGAAGAAACTAACATCTTTGTGCCATGTTTCAACATCATTCACCTTTTCAAAGGTAATACCGAATAGGCGCTCCACGACAGAGAACATGCCATTCACTACTTTCTCTGCCGGGAACCAGGGACGCAACTCTTCCTGAGAAATAGCGTAGCGTTGCTGTCTGAGCTTCTCGGCATAGTAACCAATGTCCCAGGCCTGCAAATCATCAGCACCATGCTCTGCTTTGGCAAACGCTCTCAGTTCATTCAGTTCTTTTTCTGCCTGAGGCTTACTCTTACTGGCCAGATCTTCCAGAAACGTCATGACCTTATCAGTAGAGTCAGCCATTTTGGTCGCCAGTGAGTATTCTGCATAATTGTTGAAACCCAGCAATTCGGCCAGCTCCTGACGCAGTTTGAGAATTTCATTAATGTTGTCTGAATTATCAAATTCGCCCGCATTCGGGCCCTGATCCGATGCCCGGGTACTGAATGCTGTATAAACCTCTTCACGCAGTTCACGATTGTCTGCATAGGTGATCACCGGGAAATAGCTTGGAAAATCCAGATTCAGCATCCAGCCTTCGCTGTGTCCTTTGGACTCAGCCAGCTGTTTCGCGCCTGCCAATGCGGATTCAGGCAAACCGATCAGCTCTGACTCATCGGTCATCAGCTTGGACCAGGCCATGGTGGCGTCCAAAACGTTGTCGGAAAACTGGCTGGTCAGTTCAGAAAGGCGTTTTTGGATGTCACCATAACGGGCTTTTTTCTCTTGGGGTAGGGCAACGCCCGCCAGTTTGAAATCACGTAAATTATCCGTAATGACTTTTTTCTGGGCCTTATCCAGCTTTTCGAACTCTGCTGACTCAGACAGCGTCAGATAGGCCTGATAGAGGTCCTGATTCTGACCCAGCCGTGTTGAATATTCAGAGAGCAGAGGCAGACAGGCATTGTAAGCATCTCTTAATTCATCGGTATTCACGACAGCATTCATGTGGCCCACCGGAGACCAGGCCTGATTAAGCCTGTCACCCAGACTGTCCATGGGTTCCTGAAGAGTCTTCCAGCTGAACGATTGATTTTTATCCGCCAGAAGTGCGTCTACCGCTTGCTCACTCTCGGCAATAATGGTCTCTATAGCCGGTTTTATATACTCTGGTTTAATCTTGGCAAAGGGAGGCAGTTCGCAGGTTTCCAGCAGTGGGTTGCTCATAATTCAGATGCTCGCTGTTTATTGTCCAAACTGAACGTTCTTTTTATGTCTATGGGTGCAGGATTATCGGTTTTCAAGGACAATGCAATACCTACGAGCAAAGAAGCCAAACACCATGACAAGCCATTCCATCAGAACCTTCAGAGGTCATACCCCAACACTGGGTGACCGGGTATTTATTGACGAAACCGCTCTGGTCCTGGGCGATGTAGAAATTGGTGAAGACAGCTCCGTCTGGCCCATGGCAGTAGTACGTGGAGATATGCACCGCATCCGCATAGGCTCACGCACCAGTATTCAGGACGGTTCTGTGTTGCACATCACCCACGCCAGCACTTTCAACCCTGATGGTTACCCGTTGATTATTGGTGATGAAGTGACGGTCGGTCACAAGGTCACCCTGCATGGCTGCACGATCCACAATCGTTGCCTGATTGGCATTGGAGCTGTGGTAATGGATGGCGCAGTGGTCGAAGAGGAAGTCATTGTTGCTGCGGGCAGCCTGGTGCCACCGGGAAAACGACTGGAAAGCGGATTCGTGTACAAAGGCAATCCAGCCCAGAAAGCTCGCCCAATCAGTGAAAAAGAGAAAGCTCTCTTCTCTTACGGTGCGAACAACTATGTGAAGTTGAAAGACGAATACCTGGGCATTTAAAAAAGTTATTAAAAATTAATTTAATATAATTAAAATTCATTTTCGCCCATAGTATTACAGACGGTTGAACTAACCAGACCTAATCTTCCCATATCAGTTGATGATTTGGGGAGATTCACCATGAGCGAAACTATCAAGCCTATCGACAGACCTGCCTCTCAACAAGCCCACTGGATCGCAGACAGCCAAATGGATAATCAGGAAATCTACAATGCTGAAAAGCAGGCTGAGAAATTCCATGAAAATCTCAGTGCCCTAACCGCTGAACAGAGTTCTGGACCTATGAAAGATAAACAGGCCAGATTGGCATTGTTGGTGAGCCAAAAGAATTTTGTTATTTAAGCCTGTGCAAGTTAAAAGGTCTGCTAAGCTGACGACTTCATTCACTTAAACAGGCTCCATGATTTATGTCCTTAGAAGCAAGACTCGAAAAGCTTGAAGCACAGCATAAAAATCTTGACGCGGATGTGCACAGTCTGGCCAGGGTATGTGCAGATATAAAAAACATTGCACTCACTAATCAGAGTGATATTACTGGATTAAAGTTAGATGTTTCCGAGGTGAAGACGGATCTCGCTGCCGTCAAAGCCTGCATAGCCGCACTGACAGAAGCTACCCACGCAGGGTTCAAAAGGGCGGATGAACAACACAACGAGTTCGTCAGGGAAACCCGTCAACGCTTTGATGAACATGATAAGCGCTTTGATGAACATGATAAGCGCTTTGATGAACATGATAAGCGCTTTGATGAAGTCGATCAGCGCTTTGACAAGGTCGATGAGCGTTTTGACAAGGTCGATGAGCGTTTTGACAAGGTCGATGAGCGTTTTGATCAGCTTGAGTTACTCATCCGTCAGAGGATTCCCAATACTCAAAACTGATCACTTCCCAAAGCTTATCCCTCCCCAAAAAGCTCGCCAGACTTCACTGGTTGGGCTTTTTCATACCAACATCAACAAATCAGGATTGGTTTTTTAAAAGCCAGATGATATAAGCCCGCTTAATCCTTTTTATTCCAATTTTCGAGTCTGAGCTGCACTGATGGAAATATACTCCACAGCCATATTGCTGTTCCTGATTATGGATCCGCTCGGCAATATGCCAATCTTTATCTCTGTTCTAAAAGCTGTGCCTCCAAGGCGTCGGGTCAAAATCCTGATGCGGGAAATGCTGATCGCTTTGTTGATTCTGGTGATTTTCCTGTTCGTCGGTGATGCCATGCTGCAAGTGCTCCACCTCAGGCAGGAAGCAGTCAGCATTGCAGGGGCGATCATCCTCTTTATTATTGCCATCAAGATGATTTTCCCGCCCAGCCGGGGTGGTGGCATTATGGGTGACTCCCCTGATGGCGAACCTTTCATCGTACCTTTGGCCATCCCTCTGATTGCTGGTCCTTCTATTCTGGCCACCCTGATTCTGCTGGGTAATCAGCATCCGGGAGAACAGGGTAAACTGGTGACAGCAATTTTGATCGCCTGGGCCGCATCCGCAGCCATCCTGATGTGCTCTAATCAATTTATGAGAGTATTGGGCAACCGTGGTGTATTCGCTATTGAGCGATTGATGGGCATGATCCTGGTGATGCTTTCTGTGCAAATGTTTATGGACGGTATTGCCAAGTATCTGGGCTGACTTCCTACCGCCTGGAGGCTGTCACAAGTCAGCCTCCAACGTCAAAACTCGTAAAATCATCCTTATTTATATCCTCCATATAAAATACTTATCCCC
>NZ_JAHHPQ010000396.1:0-2486 GCF_024606245.1 Endozoicomonas sp. SESOKO2 | reverse complement strand
AAGAGCTGGAAAAAGCGCAAACCCTGATAGAGATATGCAAGAAAAAAAACATCACAGTCAAGTACACTTTTTATAAGCTTCTTCGATTCGTAGAGAGAAAGTCTTTTAATGGCTTCTTCGATAATGCGACCGTTTTTTTTGGGCGCCTTCCTGAATCCTTCAAAAATACCGGCATGCTGACCAGCATGCTAAATAATAAAAAACATATCCGTGATTTTGCCGAGCGTAGCCAGGGTGAACTCGAATATTTAGCGAGTTTGGATGTATTGACTTCCCTTTCGTCCATGAATAATAGAAAAGGCTTGCTCAAACATGAGGAAGTGGAAGAGATGCTGAGCTGGCCCGAATGGAAAGACGAGTATGGCGAGTTCAATACGGAGTTATTCCGCTCTTTCTCATCTATGAACGCCAAAAGAGGCATACCCAAACATGAGGAAGTGAGAGAGATTCTTAGCTGGCCGGAATGGAAAGATAAGGATGGCAAGTTCAGTAAGGAGCTGTTCCGCCCCTTCTCATCCATGAATAGTAGCAAAGGTATACTTAAACACGAGGAAGTGAAAGAGATCCTGAGCTGGCCGGAATGGAAAGGCAATGATGACGGGTTCAATATGGAACTGTTCCGTGCTTACTCATCCATGAAAAGTGGTAGAGGCATGCTCAAACATGAGGAAATGAAAGAGTTGTTGGGCTGGCCGGAATGGAAGGACAAAGATGACGAGTTCAATATTGAGCTGTTCCGCGCTTTCTCGTCCATGAACTGTGGTAAAGGCATACTCAAACATCAGGAAGTGAAAGAGGTGCTCGGCTGGCCGGAATGGAAGGACAACGATGGCGAGTTCAACATGGAGCTATTCCGCTCCCTCTCATCCCTGTACAACAAAAGAGGCGTACCCAAACATAAGAAAGTCAGAGAGATGCTGGGCTGGCCGGAATGGAAAGATGAGGATGACAAGTTCAATATGGGGTTGTTTCGCTCCGTCTCGTCTATGAATCATTCCAAGGGCATGCTCAACCATGAAGAAGTAAAAGAGGTCCTGAGCTGGCCGGAATGGAAAGACAAGGATGACAAATTCAATATGAGGCTGTTCCGCGTCTTTTCGTCCATGAATAATGGCATGGGCATGCTCAAACATGAGGAAGTAAAAGAGGTGCTGGGCTGGCCGGAATGGAAAGACAAAAATGGCGAGTTCAATATGGAGCTGTTTCGCTCCCTCTCATCCATGAATAATGGCAAAGGTATGCTCAAGCATGAGCAAGTGAAACGGGTGCTGAGCTGGCCGGAATGGAGAGACAAAGATGGAGAATTCAGTGTGGAGCTCTTCCGCGCTTTCTCATCCATAAACAGTGGTAAAGGCATGCTTAAACACGAGAAAGTGAAAGAGATCCTGAGCTGGCCGGAGTGGAAAGACAGGGACAGCAAGTTCAACATGGAGCTTTTCCGCTCTTTCGCGTCCATGTACGACAAAAGAGGTATACCCAAACATAAGGAAGTGAAAGATATGCTGAGCTGGCCGGAATGGAAGGACAAAGATGACGAGTTTAGTATGGAGCTGTTCCGCTCCTTCTCATCTATGAATAATAGAAGAGGCATGCTCAAACATGGGCAAGTGAAAGCAATGTTGGGCTGGCCGGAATGGAAAGACAAGGATGGTGAATTCAATATGAAGTTGTTCCGCTCCTTCTCATCCATGAATAGTTGCAAAGGCATACCCAAACATGAGCCAGTGAAAAAAGTGATGGATTGGATAAGCTGTGGAGGTGCACCCAATCACCAGCTCCTGCGAATAATGACCAGACTCTGGAAATCAGAAGGGCTGCCTGCTATTCAGATGCTGCAACATCAGGAAACACAACTGAAACAATGGCTTTTAGCAGAATCTGCTGAAGACAAAAGTGATTCAGAGAGTGAAGAGGGCGACGAATACGATAGCGATTCAGAGGATGAGGAGGATGACGAATTCAATCGCCAAATAAAAACAGTGGCCCTTTATCTTTCCACCTCTAAGCCAGACTGGTCACTCAACTGGGTGGTTTTACAACAGTTTCAGCAATTCAATGCAAAGACTAAAACCGTTCTGATGATGGAATCATTGATAACGCTTTTATTTTCTTATGGCGGGAAAGGCGTCGAGCGCTACCTCCGGACTGATCAAAAGGATCGGGATTTTTTGTGGCGTCATTCGATTAAAACTTTGCCCTTGCATGTATTAAATAAGGCAATGGTTCTATCTTCTTCCCATGAACACAGAGAGCGTTTTATCCACTTTGTCAAGCGGCTGAAGTCATTGCCGGATAGGAGCCGATGGGAACAGTGCTCAGCCCTGTTGCAACCACTGTCGGGGGTGCTGAAACACGATTACATGAAAAGACTCTATTGGGAAATTCTGCAACCCTTAACAAAAGATGATCAGTTGCGTCTTCTGGACGCCAGCCATGCTCAGGCTGTGTTCGACCTGTTTCCCTCCTTGGGTGCCCTGCATAAACTC
>NZ_JAHHPQ010000001.1:0-1601 GCF_024606245.1 Endozoicomonas sp. SESOKO2 | reverse complement strand
AAGAATGCTAAATCTCTATTGACTCACAAAAACGCATACCATTCTGGACAAAAAACCTGTGAATGGATAGTGATTGGGGAGGATGGTCAGCAACGGCCATGCGGAATGGTCTGCAAGAATGCTCAAGCCGTGTGGAATCACAAGATCGGATACCATTCTGAACAACAAACCTGTGACGTAACCGTGGTCGGGGAGGATGGTCAGCAACGGTCATGCGGAAAGGTCTGCAAGAATGCTTCCGCCCTGAGGGGGCACAAAAGAAGAGTCCACACCGGGCAACAAATCTGTCGAGTGATCGTGGTCGCGGATGATGGCCAGCAGCGGCCGTGCGCGAAGGTCTACAAGTGTGCTAAAGCCCTGGCGGATCACAAAGGCAAATTTCACGGCAAGCAAAAAACCTGTAACCTGGCAATAGTCGGGAAGGATGGCCAGTCGCGGCCATGCGGGAAAGCCTTCAAGAATGATCAGGCTATGTCATCTCACAAAAGGAAATTTCACACCGGGCAAAAAACCTGTGACGTTGAGGTAGACGGGGAGGGTGGCAAGAAGCAGCCATGCGGGAGGGTCTGCCAGAATGTCGGCGCCCTGACGAGTCACAAAAGAATCGCTCACACCGGGGAAAAAACCTGTCACCTGTCATTAGTCGGGAAGAATGGCCAGTTGCGACCATGCGGGAGAGTCTTCAAGAATGATCTGTCTCTGTCAAGTCACAGAAGCGTAATTCACTCCGGGCAAAAAACCTGTGACGCTAACCTGGTCAGGGAGGATGGCAAGAATCAGCCATGCGGGAGGGTCTGCCAGAATGCTCGCGCCCTGTCGAATCATAAAAGAATCGCCCACACCAGAGAACAACTCTGTGACATGACAGTGGTCGGGGAAGATGGTCAGGAGCGACGATGCCGGAAGATCTGCAAGAATGCTAAAGCTCTGGTGGATCACAAAAGAAGACATCGAAAACGCATGTCTGTTCGTGTGGATCAGGATAATGAACCCAGCCCTGAAGAGGGTAAATTGAAAAGGGAGAAAGTGAAATAAGTGTGATTACCGAGGTAATTTAGACGACAACTCTTAGGTAGAGATCTCTGACCGGTGCCCGCTTATTTTCATGACGAAGATTTTACATGTTGAGACCAGACAGGTTGCAATGACTGGCGGTATAAAACGTAATTATTTTCTTGATCTATCCTTCCTCTCTGTAAACCAGAATGCAAGGATAGAATTATTCAGTATTCACTCCTTACGGCAACATTGTGGTTGCTACTGTCATTGTCTGTTATCTGTCAGGCCGAACCACTGACAAAACGTTTTATTGTCGAGTTTGCACAGAAAACAGCTTCTCCAAACCAGAGCTTTTCTATGAAGCGTGAGCGGCGCAGATTGTCCGACAGTCCGTCAATCATTGCCGACACAAACCGCTATGTCAGATCAGATTTGCAGCCTGATGATGAGCTACAAAGGGCTCGCGGCTGCGGGGTGAAAACGACCCTCATTGAATCGATGGCGTGGCAATCGCTTCATGCTATGAATCTGCTGATGGCTTATGAACTGATCCTGACCACCAAAGACACCTCTCTGAGCACCAATCCTTATTCATGGATACC
>NZ_JAHHPQ010000395.1:0-1601 GCF_024606245.1 Endozoicomonas sp. SESOKO2 | reverse complement strand
AGGCAGCAGGTTTTGATCCTGCCATGCGGGGGTTCGAATCCCTCCACCCCAGCCACCATTCCGAATCCTATCCTAAAGATAGCTCTCTCCGCTGTTTTATGAGACGTAACGCTCAGGACAAAACATTCTCCTTCAAAGTGTTCGAAGGTGATGCTTCCAATCCGGGGAGCACAAATCAGAATGATGTGACGCTCATTGCCGTCGGCAGTCAGCGTTCTGCTCGTTTGGCGCAGAGCTACATCCACCCACGACTACGACCAGAGCAAGGTATTTATCCGTGTCCAAAATGATGGTGTTTGCCGGCAACTCAAATCCGGAGCTGGTGCACAAGGTTGTCAATCACCTGCATATCCCCCTGGGCAAGGCCTATGTTGGCCGTTTCAGTGACGGCGAAATTGCAGTGGAAATTCAGGAAAACGTTCGTGGTCGTGATGTTTTTATCATCCAGTCCACCTGTGCACCTACCAATGATAACCTGATGGAGCTGCTGGTCATGGCAGATGCTATGCGCCGTTCCTCTGCGGTTCGTATCACAGCGGTACTGCCTTACTTTGGTTATGCTCGTCAGGATCGTCGTCCGCGCTCTTCTCGTGTACCTATCAGTGCCAAAGTCGTAGCAGATATGATTGCCAGTGTGGGGGTGGATCGTGTTCTGACCGTAGATCTGCACGCAGATCAGATTCAGGGTTTCTTCGACATTCCCGTGGATAACGTCTACGGTTCCCCAATCCTGCTGGATGACATGGAACGCCAGGGTTATGAGAACCTGATGGTGGTTTCGCCCGATCACGGTGGTGTGGTTCGTGCCCGTGCTGTGGCCAAACGACTGAATACCGATCTGGCTATCATTGACAAGCGTCGCCCTGAAGCCAATAAATCTGAAGTGATGAACATCATCGGTGATGTTAACGGCCGTACCTGTGTGCTGGTCGATGATATGGTCGACACTGCCGGAACTCTCTGCGCTGCTGCTTCTGCGTTGAAGTCCAAAGGCGCAACCAAGGTGATTGCCTACTGTACGCACCCTGTTTTGTCTGGTCGTGCTCTGGAGAATGTGGCTAACTCCGAGCTGGATGAACTGGTGGTGACTAATACTATTCCTCTGAGCCCGGCTGCTCAGGCTTTGGGTCGAATCCGTCAGTTGGATATGTCCCCTCTGCTGGCCGAGTCTGTTCGCAGAATCAGTAATGCTGAATCCATCAGTGCTATGTTCCAGTAATATCAAGTGCTTACAACAATATGGGCGGCTTTTTAGGTATTCTTATAAAGCCCCCTTTTTTTGTCTTTTTGGGGGATGATCGGCGAAATATTACAAAACACTTGTTTAACTCCCCCTTCTGTCGTTCGTCAAGTACTATCAATTTTTACAGGAGTTTTCAGTTAAACTTTCATGGCTGAGAGTGACTTGGGTGGTGACATAAATATTATTAGGTCTCAGGTTAATGGGGTCTTTCTTGCTTACTATTTAAGTAGTTATAAGAAACGAGAAATTGCAAAGCTTGCTCAAGGTAATGCTGTCGTACATCTCTATGCATCTCACTTGAAGAGTCTAGCAGCCTGTCGGACTTAAGCGTCCGTAGCGAGGATTGCAAGAAATTGAG
>NZ_JAHHPQ010000394.1:0-12554 GCF_024606245.1 Endozoicomonas sp. SESOKO2 | reverse complement strand
TGCGAGAAGAGCTGGGGCGTCGTCTCGGGCATTTGCAGAGACAGGCCGAAGCGGCAGAAAAATACAAAGAATACAAAGCCGATGAACGACTGAAAAAAGCCCAGCTTCAGGCCTTGCGTTGGCGGGGCATCGATGAAAAGGTCAGGAATCAGGAACATGTGATTTCCGAGCTGGAAGTCCAGCTGGAAGCGGCCGTCAGTGAGCAGCGCTCCTCCGATGCCGGAATGGAAAAAGACCGCGCCCAGCAGATGGAGTTGAGTGACTACTTCCATGAAACCCAGGCCAAATACTATGGCACGGGCAATGAAATCACCCGGATTGAGCAGACGCTTCGCCATAAGGAAGAGCGGGCCAAAGAACTGAGTCATGACCTGCAGCAGCTTGAACAAAGCTGGCAGGAAGCCCGTGAACAGATGGCTGAGGATCAGTCTCAGCTGGAAATTCTGGAAGAAGAAAAACTGCAGATTGAACCTGAGCTGGAGATGCTTCAGGAGCAGGAATACCAATCCGGTGACTCTCTTGCCCGGGTGGAAGAGGAAGTGCATCGTTTGCAGCAGGAATGGGAACAGTTTAATCAGCGCTCCCACGAGCCTCAGAAAGCAGCTGAAGTGGAGCAGTCCCGAATTCAACATGCTGAAGCCGTACTGGATCGTCTCCATGAGCGTGAACGGCGTCTGCGAGAAGAAAGCAGCAGTCTTGGTGGTGGCGAAGACATTGAAGAGATGGAGCTGCTTTCCGAAAAGCTGACCGAGCTGGAGCTGACCCGCGAAAATCACGAGCTGAAACTGGAACAAGTCACCTCTGACATTGAAGAAAACCGTGTTCAATTTGATCAGTTACAGGAAGATCGTGACAGCCATCGCAATGAACTGAGTATGATCAGAGGGCGTCACGCTTCTCTGGAGGCCCTTCAGCAGGCTGCTATGGGACAGGATACCGGGGTCATGGTCTGGCTGGAGCAGCATGGACTGGCATCTGCACCCAGGCTAGCCGAGAAACTGCAAGTGGAGTCAGGCTGGGAACTGGCTGTTGAAACCGTTCTCGGAGACAGCTTGCAAGCACTTTGTGTTGATGATCTGGATCCTGTTGCAGGGTTATTGGATTCTCTGGAGCAAGGCGCAGCGGTTTTACTGGATGCTTCCGCTCATCAGGTTTCTGAAGAGGCCAGAGGAGCGCTTCACGCTCTGGCTGGCAAAGTACAGTCAGGCAGTGAAGCCAAGGGGTTACTGGCAGGCATTTATGTCACAGATTCGCTGGAAGCGGCTTTATCTGCCCGAACCGCTCTGCAGGCTCACGAATCCATCGTCACAAAAGAGGGGATTTGGCTATCCGGAAACTGGCTTCGGGTCTGTCGCGAAACGGATAATCATTCCGGTGTTCTGGCCCGTCAGCAAGAGCTTGAACAGCTTGGCAGCCGAATGGAAACGTTGGAAGCGCTCAGTCAGCAGGTTGAAGAACGTTTGGCCAACGCCAGGATTCAGGCTGAGCAATTGGAAACCCACCGACAGCAGACTCAACAACAGATTACTGAACTCAACCGAACCCAGGGTGAGGTGAGAGCGGATCTCGGTGCCAGAAAAGTCAGGCTTGAGCAGTTTTCGGAAAGGCGAATTCGACTTCAGCAAGAAATTGCTGAATGTCAGGAGTTAAGTCAGGCTGAACAGGAAAGTATCGGAGAGTCCCGCCTGCGACTTCAGGAGGCTCTGGATCGAATGGAAATGGACAGCGGTCTCAAAGAAGATCTGCTGGAGAAAAGAGAGAAGGGCAGAGAAAAGCTGGAACAGTTGCGGCAGAGTTCCCGTCAGGATAAGGATCGTCTACATCAGCTGGCCTTGAGGCAGCAAACCATCAACAGTCAGGTGGAATCTCTGCGAGCGGCTATCGAGCGACTCAGTCAGCAATCCACCAAACTGAGGGAACGCCGGGAGCTGCTTCAGACGTCACTGTCGGAGTCCCATTCTCCTGAAGGAGAATTGCAAGAACAGTTGGAGATTCTGCTGGCCAGAAGGTTGGAAGAAGACGAAGCGATGCAGAAGGCTCGCAGCGAGCTGGAGGACGTTGAACAACGACTGCAGCAAATGGAAAAGAGTCGGCAGTCCGCCGAGCAAAAAGCCCAGACTGCCCGCTCAAGACTTGAGAAGTTAAGGATGGACTGGCAGGGCATGCAGGTCCGGCGCACGACCCTGTCTGATCAATTGCGGGAAGACCAGTTTGATCTGGATACCGTTCTGGCCAATATGCCGGAAGACGCCAGCGAGAAAGTCTGGGAACAGGAACTGGAAAGATTACAGGCACGGATTGAAAGACTGGGGGCCATCAATCTGGCAGCGATAGAAGAGTACGAAACCCAGTCGGAACGAAAAACCTACCTGGATGCGCAGAACGATGATCTGGAGTCCGCTCTGGAGACCCTGGAAAATGCTATCCGCAAAATCGACCGGGAGACCCGTCAGCGTTTCAAAGTGACGTTTGAGAAGGTGAATTCCGGTTTGCAGGAACTGTTCCCCAGAGTCTTCGGAGGTGGCCGCGCTTATCTGCAGTTGACCGGCGAAGATCTCCTGGATACCGGGGTAGCTATCATGGCGCAACCGCCGGGCAAGAAGAACAGTACTATCCATCTGCTGTCTGGTGGTGAAAAGGCGCTGACGGCGATTGCCCTGGTATTTGCCATCTTTCAGTTGAATCCTTCACCCTTCTGCATGCTTGATGAGGTGGATGCACCATTGGATGATGCTAATGTAGGCCGGTACGCCAAAATGGTTTCAGAAATGAGTGACAAGGTTCAGTTTATCTACATCACCCATAACAAAATTGCCATGCAGGCAGCGAATCAACTAGTGGGTGTAACGATGCAGGAGCCCGGTGTCTCCAGACCCGTATCTGTGGATGTGGAAGAGGCCGCAGCTATGGCAGAACTCTGAACTTTTTCTTATTGAACGGTTAGTTTTTATTCGTTGTTCAGTATAAGAAGTCTGTTTTTGTGTAACCTGAGATTAAACGGTTTGTACAGTTGCACAGGCGACTGAAAAAAGTTATCACTATTTATCGAACTTTGTTAATGATATCCGTGGTTTGCGCTTGAAGGGACAATAAATACTCGCCAAAATAGACTTGTAGGTCAGGATGCTTGACTTACCTGATTCTGGCGGTTGTCGGACAGTGTTATGAAAGTGAAGATTAAAAACGTGTTTCATCAATAATCATAAACAATGGTCTGAATACATATTGTTTTGTTGTAACATGGTAGTACATTTCACTGATTTATAAATTTCAGACTTTTTTGCGTTTTCGGGTTGTTGGTTTTCAGGCGGCAACAACCCACCGGGTAAACAGGCGGCATGGACATGAGTTTACGAGATTGGTTGGTAGTAATCGGAATCGTCGTCATTATTGGCGTTCTGGCTGATGGATACCGCCGTATGCGTCTGGCTAGAAAAAGAGCATCAGAACTGTCTTTCGGTCTTGAAGATGTAAAAGGAAATGAAGACGAGTTTGGCAGTGAATTGCCCAATGGTGGAGCCAGAAGGTCAGAGGCTCCCCCCCAGAAGTTGGAAACAGTGAAGAACTGGGTGCGTTCAGAAGAGTCAACCCATGTTTCTGTGAGGGAGCGGATCGAACCGGAAATATCCAGCCTTGGGTCAGAAATTATGGCGCCTGCCAGGCCGGTGCAAGAGACACCCGCAGAGAAACCGTCTGTTGAGGCTCCGGAAGTTCAGGAAAAATCAGAGCCCTTACCGGTTCTGACTCAGGTTGATGAAGTACCGGAAGTGCCTTCTGTCGAGCCCGGATCCAGAGTAAAAGAGCCTGTTTCCGGTGTTGAAGAACCTGCACCCGTGCAGGAAAGTTTTACTTTTAAGTCTGAGTTTGTTGAAGAACCCCAGGCCGCTGTACCCCCCACATTTGCAAAGACCAAGCCCGCAAGAACTGAGAAAAGTCACCGTTCTGTCAATCAGGAAAAGCTTGCAGACCGTCCTGCAGCCAGTGAAATCCTGGTGATCAATCTGCTGGCAAAAGGTGGTGAAAACTTTGACGGCGCAAGGTTGCTCCAGAGTCTGATGGCTTCAGGCATGCGCTACGGCGATATGTCGATCTTTCACCGTTATGCCAACAAGGATGGAACCGGACAGATCCTGTTCAGCATGGCAAATGGGGTAGAGCCGGGCACTTTTGATATTGGTAAACTGGAATCGACTGATACACCGGCTGTCAGTGTTTTTATGGGATTGCCCGGACCCCGTGAGCCACTCAAGGCGTTTATGCTGATGGAAGAAACTGTACGACAGTTGGCGCTGGATTTGGGTGGAGAACTAAAAGACGAACACTTCAGTGTACTGACGCAACAGACACTGGAGCATTATCGTCAGCGTATTCGCGATTTCGAAAGAAAACAGTTAACCCAGAAGCTGGCTGACTGATCCATCTCTACCTCTCATTAATTTTTATCCTCCCCCGGTCTATCGGGGGCTTCAGTGTACAGGCTCAAGGCGGTTTAGAATCACTCAGGACCGTTTAAGTAACAGAATCATGACCCAAACTACCCTCTCTCTTAAGGAAGCTCAACAGCAAGCTCAAGGGCTGCGAGAGCAGATCAATGATCATAACTATCGTTACTATGTTCTGGACGATCCGATCATTGCCGATGCCAGTTATGATCGGCTGATGCAGCAGCTGAAGTCCATCGAAGCGGATTTTCCCGAGCTGATTACACCTGAATCACCCACCCAGCGAGTGGGTGCTGCCCCCCTGAAAGTGTTTGGCCAGATTCGTCATGAACTGCCCATGCTGTCGCTGGATAACGCGTTTAACGAAGACGATCTCAATGACTTTGACCGCAGAGTCCGTGAGCGTTTGGGCACCGATTCAGCAGTAGAATATGCCTGCGAACCCAAACTGGATGGGATTGCGGTCAGCCTTTTATACGAGAAGGGGGCGCTGATGCGAGGTGCTACCCGTGGGGATGGTACGACTGGCGAAGATATCACTCTGAATGTTCGCACCATTGCTACTATTCCTCTGAAATTGCTGGGTGAAGGTTGGCCTGATCGTCTGGAAGTTCGTGGTGAAATCTTTATGCCCAAGGAAGGTTTTGAAAGGCTGAATAAGAGAGCTAAAGCCCGGGATGAAAAAGTGTTCGTTAATCCCCGCAATGCAGCAGCGGGCAGTCTGAGACAGCTTGACTCGAAAATAACGGCGAAAAGACCTCTGGATATTTACTGTTACAGTGCCGGTGTGGTTGAAGGGGGTGAGTTGCCTGACAGGCATGCGGATATTCTTGAGCGTTTTAAAACCTGGGGCCTGCGGGTCAATCCGGAGCTGCGGGTAGTTAAAGGGGCTGCTGCCTGTGCTGAATACTTTTCCAGAATGAGTGAGAAGCGCGAAGCTTTGCCCTACGAAATTGATGGTATTGTTTATAAGGTCAACCGTCTGGCCCTGCAGGAGCAACTGGGTTTTGTAGCTCGTGCTCCCCGATGGGCCGTTGCCCATAAGTTTCCTGCCCGGGAAGAAATGACCCTTTTGAAAGATGTGGAGTTCCAGGTGGGCAGAACAGGTGCCATTACGCCGGTTGCCCGTCTCGAGCCGGTCTTTGTGGGTGGGGTCACCGTCAGCAATGCAACCCTCCATAATATGGACGAGGTGGCACGTCTGGGTCTGAAAATAGGTGATACCGTTGTGATTCACCGGGCTGGGGACGTGATTCCAAAGGTGGTTCGGGCTATTCCCGACCGAAGACCAGCTGATGCCAGAGATATTGAATTGCCTGAGCGCTGCCCGGTGTGCCATTCAGACGTTGAAAGAGATGAAGACGAAGCAGCAGCTCGCTGCACTGGTGGTCTTTATTGTTCGGCCCAGCGTAAGGAGGCCATCAAACACTTTGCTTCAAGGAAAGCCATGGATATTGATGGCCTGGGTGATAAGCTGGTGGATCAGTTTGTCGAGAAAGGTCTTGTGAATACTGTGGCTGACCTTTACAAACTCGGAGCAGAGCCTATTGCATCCCTTGAGCGAATGGGCAAAAAATCAGCCACCAATCTGGTCAATGCCTTGAAGGCCAGCCAGAAAACGACGCTGGCCAGATTTATCTACGGACTGGGCATTCGTGAGGTAGGTGAAGCGACTGCTCAGAGTCTGGTGGCTCATTATCGTGATCTTGAGGCGATCAAGTCAGCGACGGTCGAGCAGTTACAGGAAGTGGATGATGTCGGTCCTGTCGTTGCTGCTCATATAGAAACGTTTTTCAAGCAGGAGCATAATCTTGAAGTGATGGATGAACTGCTGAAAGTTGGCGTGCACTGGGATGAAGACACCGGACAGGAAGAGGATGTGGATCAACCCTTACAAGGTGAGGTTTGGGTGCTGACAGGAACCCTGCACACTATGACCCGGGATGAAGGCAAGGCCGTATTACAGAAAGTGGGCGCCAAAGTTACCGGCTCTGTCTCAGCAAAAACCACGGCGCTCCTGGCTGGAGAAAAAGCGGGCTCGAAGCTGACCAAGGCTCAAAATCTTGGTGTTCGTGTCGTTACAGAAGATGAGTTTATTGTTTTGATGCAGCAATGGGGAGTCTGATACGTGAAACGGGGACTGGCACTGATCATAATGATAACAGGATTTCTTTTTCTGACCGGCTGTGCCAGCACAACACCGCCTGCCAATCCCCATAACTTATGCAGTATTTTCAAAGAAAAGCGTAGTTGGTATCGACACGCTAAAAAAGCCAATGAAAAATGGGGGACTCCCATTCAGATCATGATGGCTATCATGTATCAGGAATCCTCTTATCGTCATGATGTCAGACCCCCCAGACCCTGGTTCCTGTTTATTCCATTGCCCAGAAATTCATCAGCCTACGGCTATGCCCAGGCCCAGGATGGCACCTGGGAAATGTACCTGAAAGAGAACGGTGGCTGGTTCAGGGGGCGGGATGATTTTGAGGATGCCATTGATTTTATTGGCTGGTATACCAACAAGACCCGTCGTATTAATGGTGTCTCTCTATGGCGTGCTGATTTGCTCTACCTGAATTATCATGAGGGTTGGGGTGGCTATAAGCGTGGGAGTCACAAGAAAAAGCCCTGGCTGTTGAATACGGCTAAAAAAGTCGACAGTCGAGCTTCAAACTACGGTGCCCAGCTTCGACGTTGCAGGCTCTGAACAAGAAGCCTATTGTCACTGAGATGTTGACTAATACATCAAAAATAACTGACCATCAAGGCTGAATAGCCGACCATCAAGGCTGTCCAGTCCACTCAAAGGATTGATCATGGAACCATCGATAGACGTCCAGGTATTGAAAACCTGGCAGACTGTCGGTGAAGTGGGCGTTACCACGGCACCGGTTGAATCCGCAGTGCCTTCACACTCTCCTGCCAATGGTAGTGGATCAACGGCTTTCAAGCCGTATTGTTTTGGTCGCCACCACCATGAAGGTGGATATTGTCGCCACGGATTGGCTGCCTGAAGATGGTTACAGGCCAGGGCCAGTTTAATGTGTCCTTCGATACCTATAGCTGTACTTTTTGAGCGTATCCGATTGCCTGCCAGATTAAAAAGGGGAGGTAACAAGTTGACTTTTGTATCATAATTACCCCTGAGAAAGAAACCATCTCTAAAACGAGCCGGTCTCGTTGAGAGAGGTTTCTTGCCCAGCATATTGTTGTTGATATCAACCGTGTTTCTGAAAATATCCATACTGCTCCCAGCCGGTAGGTAAAAGTCACCCGCGTGTGCCATCTCTCCCTGGAATATATTTTCAATAACAGCGATCTTCTGTAACTGCTGCGTACCGGCATAATAAATATCTATCCCTTTAGGAACAATATCACTCCCGTCGTAGAGTATGGATTTACCTATCATGACGTTATTGGCAAACTGCAGGCCCGAACCCTGGTTCACCGATGCATCAAGGGATCCTGCGCAAGAGAGGAAAAGTCCGGCCCGTCTGACAGACACATAAAACAGGTTATTTTCTACAATCAGTTTCCGGTTATAACAACCAGCATAAATAATAGAAAAAGCCCCCACATTGTTCTCAGGTCCAACGGGCTGGAAAGTAACATGCCTTATGTGACTGTCTCTCGTTTTATCGAAATCGTACATGTCATCAATCATGACCATAGACAGATCTTTAAAACCTGCGTCAACTCTGATAACTATTTCAAAACCGTCGTCTGCTGCACCAATGATGTCCTGACCGTCCTTCAAAACTATTCCTTTATTAATAAGATACTCAATCGGGGTTTTATCCACCGGAGGGAGAGAGGATGTAGAAGTAGAAGACGCAGTAGACACAGTCTCGGAAGAGAGCAGGATAACAGTATTCTCAGGAGCCCGTTTGATCGTCTCACTCAGATCCTCTGTCGGATCAGCAGCGAGAACAATACACTGTCGTCCCTTGACAAGTTCTACGTACTGGCGTAGCCGCTGCTGAACCCCCGGCGTTTGTGCTGGAAGAGAGTCACACAATACTGTCGGCAGAGGAGGATAGGGTGCTATAGAAGAAGAGGTTGAAGCTGGAGAAGAGTTGACGTTTGGAGATTGAGTCGTCCAGGCTTCTGCAAACAAAGCCATTAACAGGAATAAAGGGGCGACTAACCGGGCTAATAAATAGTGTTTCAGCATGATCATGCTCAGAACCCTTTGAAGCAATCGACATGAAGTCTAGACTCTGTATTTATACTTAGCCATCAAAAAAATTGTTCCATTCAGTGCTGTAAAAACTTTTCAGAATTTAATAAAAAAACCTTCTCCATTGGCAACGTTTACACATTGATTTCAATCACAGATCTCCGGGTAGATATTAAGCCCCACCCACGGCACAAAAACCTAATCTTGTTCGTCCTGAATAACCATCTCGTGCAGGGTGTTCAAGTCTGGCACTATCTGCCCGGAAGTCGAGCAGCTTCTTCGTATGTGAGAGCAGAGCCTTTCCTGCATTCATCAGGGATAAAATGATATTACCAAACAGCCGGGTTCCACTTTTCATCGCCTTACGCGTCGAGATTTCTTCAATCCAGCTCACTGCGCCAAAGCTGCCACTGCAGTCCAAATGTGTCGATTCGCTTGGATCGATTTTTGCTGACATACAGTACCATTTGAACAACGAAAGTTCCGAAGGAGGGAGGCTTGTTTCTTAAAGTGGAAAGCTTTGCCTTTATTTATGAAATATCTGGTCTAAAGTTGCTCGGGCTGTCTTAAAAAGGATTACAACGATAAGGAATATCTGTTTCGATTTTTAAATATTAGAAAGATTGAAATGATGAATACCTTAAGATCCGGGTTGGTAGTTGCTCTATTCTCAGCGGTTTATTGCTTCCCCTGTCATGTTTACGGCACGGGTGAGTCAGCGGGCAGTGATGTATTTACAGAAGTTTCAAGTTGCTCTGAATTAAACAGTCGTGCTGACAGGGACGTGTGCAGGCGTCATTTACCTGTTCTTAAAAATCTCATCAGGGAGAAAAGCAATCAGTCATCTTCAACAACTTGCCCGGCTATTTCCCGGAATGCGTTCTTAAGTACTTGCACAGACACTCCTCCAGGCTATAAAGCGGTCAGGATAAGAAAAATATCCGCTACAACAAACAGACTGGGGCATGAGGTTTTTAGAACCATCCATCCGACCTTGTTTATCTTTGATGCAGAGCAAACGTCTGGAAATGGACAAGCTGCCGTTTATGAATTGCCAATGACCGGGCGTAGCAGGCACTTTTCCATAGGTTTCAGCAGTTTTCAGTTACCGGATAACTCTGCTTTTGTGGGGAATCGCATCGATATTCTGCCTGAGTTTGTTATTAAGGGACACAGCTGGTTCCATTACGTGATGTCGGCACCCCATAATGATTCTGTTTATTATCTGGCGAATATCAAGGTCGATTCGAGAAATCCTCTGGATACAGGCAAATCATTCACAGCAGTTGCCACAGTGCCTTCTGTCTCACCCCCGAGAAAACCACGTTATGTACCCGGAGGCGTTCTGAATCTCCGGGGTGCGGGTATCTTTGTTGCAGACAACATCAAGGTGGTGCTTGATCCGGTGGATAATCAGGTAGCGATCAAACTGGTAGAGTTGGGATGTACTGATCATGGTGATGGGAGAGGAACAGAAGAGAGTTTCGTCTATCGATTTATGCATTCTGAATTTGATCTCCTGCAAGGTATACAGAAATCAACACAATATCAAAATGCTGCGCTGACTGTTGATTGCTTTCAGAATAAAGGGCAAGTGCAGTTGACCATGAAAAACACTAAAACCGTCATATCCTTACCCACTGAAACGGCAACGCCTGCACCATTGAAAAGCAGTGGTGTGTTGTTCGATATGCACTTATGGCATAGAGAAAACGTTCTGCACCTGGTTGATTCTACTTATAACAGCATTGTTGATCAGTTTGGCAATGATCTATGCGCCGAGTCAGCCAATCCATCGGACCTTTTTCTCTATATGGGAGGTATCTCGGGTGGCAGGTACTGTTCTGATACTAAAGTAATCCAGGGAACATTCGGATTAAAAGGCAGAGACGAGGCATGGGGCTTGACAGGCGTTGATCAGGCTGATTCGCATAGATGTTCGACTGAATTGGCTAAACGTTACCAACTAGGATTTGCTTCAGTGAAGGCAGGGTCTTCGGCGAGATTTGATGCTGCCTGTAACTCCCCTATGCCGATATCCGATTCTACAACTCAATCACCCCACGTTACTGATACAGGTGCTATGGCTATGAGTAATACTGGCAGAAAAAGATTAAAACCAGGGCAGATAGTGTCTGCAGGTATTGGTGCATTGGTTGTGAATCAGGCCATTACCCATAGCTGGTTCTATTTTTCAAAACATATCAGGCAAGCCTCGGTAAGATACACCAGCCAGATGTTAGCTGCTACTTTAGGTTTGGGCATTCCGCTAGTCCAGCTGATTGAAGTGGTTAGAGATCTCCGGCCATATAAACGTAGATGCGGGTTATACACGAGGCCATCGAGGTGTGTCACATGTCTGAAAAGAGAATGAAATCATACACTGCTGTGTTCAGGTAATCCGCAGTAAAGCTGGCTGTTGTGTCGGGTAAACCGGTGACAGAAACTGCCGGATAGCTTGGGGTTAACTTACCGGCTTTCTCGTGATAATACCTGTCAGAGACTTGGGGCTCATTTCCTATTGCTGAAGACATTGCCTTTCTTTATCCAATTTCCGGTCTAGGATAAATAACGACTTTTCAAAAAGGATTGTCACGGCAAGGATACATCTGTTTTGGCTTTCAAATATGCGGCAGAGTGCAGTTATGAATAGCTTTAGATCGGGCTTGACGGTTGCTCTATTGTCAGTAGTGTTCGCCTTTTCTTGTCATGTTTTCCCCGCAGTTGGGCCAGCGGACAGTTCTGCATATACAGAGGTTTCAAATTGTTCTGAATTAACCAATTGTTTCGATAGGGAGGTGTGCAATCATCATTTGTCGGCTTTTAAGGCTCTCATCAGGGAAAAGAACAATCGGGCATCTTCAACAACAACTTCCCCGACTACGTCTTCAAATATTTCTCTACGCAGTTCTCCGAATCCTTCAGTGACTCCTTCATCAATCCCTGAAACAGTTAAGATAAGAAAGATATCGAGTACAACAGAAAAACTGACTCATGAGGCTTTTGAAACCATCTGTCCAACTTTGTTTATCTTTGATGCAGAGCAATCGCCCGGACAGGAACAACCGGCCGTCTATGAATTGCCATTGTCAGAGCCCGTTTCTGACAGCCATAGAAGAGTCAACAGTTTTCAGTTACCGGACAACTCGGCTTTTGTGGGGAACGGAGCGGATATCTTGCCTGAATTTGTTATTGAGGGAGGCTTACAGCGTCACTACGTGATGTCGGCAACCCATAATAATGCTGTCTATTATTTGGCGAATATCGAAATCGATTCCAGAAACCCTCTGGATATTGGTGTTTCATCAGCCACTGCTTCCTCAGGATATCCCGTTACAACCCCGACCACACAGGATTATATACCGGCGGGTATTCTGAATCTGAGGGGCGCGGGTATTTTTGTTGCAGTCAACATCAGGGTGGTGCTTGATCCAGCGAATAACGATATGAGGATCAGGCCGGTAGATCTGGGCTGTAGCAATCATGGTGAGTTTGGCACAGAAGAAAATTTCGTCTACCGATTTTTGCACTCTGAGTTTGATCTTTCACAAGGTGTACCAGGATCAACAGACACTCAAAACGCTGCACTGAATGTAAGATGTTTTCAGAAAACAGGGCAAGTGCAGTTGACTATGAAAGACACTAAAACCGTTATATCTGTACCCACTGAAACGGATACTCCAACACCCGACGCACCACAGAGCAGTGGTGTGTTGTTCGCTATACACTTATGGCCCAGAGAAAACGTTCTGAGCTTTGTCAATTCTACTTGTAACAGCGTTGTTGATCAGCTTGGCAATGATTTATCCATTGACTCAGCTCATCCGTCGGATCCTGATCACTATATGGGGGGCGACTTTGGCAATTACTGTCATGGCATCAAAATGATGAATGGGGCATTTGGATTAAAAGACAGAGAGCAGGCATGG
>NZ_JAHHPQ010000043.1:0-1249 GCF_024606245.1 Endozoicomonas sp. SESOKO2 | reverse complement strand
GTATCGGTATTACCACCCTTGGCTACCGAGCCATCAGACGCACCAGCCAGAGTGACGGTCACGCCACTGCTGTTGGTACTGTAGTTGAGAGTATCAGTGCCGCTGCCACCATCCAGGATATCGGAACCATTGCTTGAGTGGATTGTGTCGTTCTGATCACCGGCACTGATGTTATTGTCCTCATTATCACCCGTGATGGTGTCCATGCCGTCTGTGGCAATAATGTTTTCGATATTGTGAAGTGTGTCTGTAGACGTGCCGTCATTGACGGTACCGTTACCGCTGCCATTGAGCACAACGGTGATACCGGAATTAGTGTGGTTACTGTAATCCGCCGTATCAGAACCTGTGCCGCCATCCAGGGTGTCTGTCCCTGTACCACTTTCCAGAGTATCGTCGCCAGCCATACCATTGAGGGTGTTATTGCCAGTGTCTCCGATCAGGGTATCGTTGTTGCTGGAGCCAGTGACATTTTCAATATTTTTGAGTGTGTCGGTATCACTGCCATGAACCGCACTGCCGTCAGAAGAGTCCCTCAGGGTAACGGTCAAACCATTGCCAGAGCTGTTGAAATGGGACGTGTTGTAATCCACCGTGTCGCTGCTGCTGCCGCCATCAAGAGTGTCGTCGCCATCAGAGCCATAAATAGTGTCTGCGCCGGCACCGGCATTGATCGAATTGCTGACACTGCTGCCGGTTAGAGCGTCGTTATGATTACTGCCAATAATATTTTCAATATTCCTCAGGGTATCAGTGCCCTGATCGACGCTGCTGCCTGTCTCGCTTGTCAGGTTGACGGTCACGCCATTGGTAGCGCCACTGTAATCCACCGTATCACCCAGACTGCTGTGAGCCCCTCCCTCCAGCACGTCATTACCGGCACCACCGATCAGCGTGTCGTCGCCCGAGCTGCCATCGAGGGTATTATCAGCACTGTCACCTGTCAGTGTATCGTCGGAGAAACTGCCGGTAATATTTTCGATCTCGTAGAGGTTATCGGTGCCATTGCCGGTGGCTACGCCGGTGGTCAGGTTGACATTCACCGCGCCACCGTCAGCGTAACTGACCGTATCATTACCGGTGCCACCGTATATTTCATCGTCACCGGCGTTGCCTTGCAGTGTGTCCGCACCACTGTCACCGTAGAGAGTATCGTTGCCAAAACCGCCTTTCAGCAGGTCATCGTCTCCCCCTCCACGCAGGATATTGGCCAGGGAACTGCCGGTAATATCATCGGCCTGACCGCCCC
>NZ_JAHHPQ010000393.1:0-2023 GCF_024606245.1 Endozoicomonas sp. SESOKO2 | reverse complement strand
CATTTATTGAGCAACGTCGCTATAATCTTGATTCATGCATTCACCCTTGCTCTGACCAATGGCTTTTCAAACAATGCTCTATATGGCGTCTCGCTGGAAGAAAGTTTTTCCGAAACAGCCCGCAACCAATGGCAGAAGGTTTATGCTCCACTGGATTATTTGTACACCTTGTTTAATTAAGAATGAGTAAGATGCAAGCGACGGATAATTAGATTATGAATCACCAAAAAATGATGGCGAAAATCCCATTACTGTACTAAAAGGTCTCATTAAAACAACTAAGTCCCAAGGACTTGTGACAGATTCCTCAGTGTGCTGGCCGGTTTTTTTACAACTAAAAACAAGCATATTAATAGTGGTACGGGAAGACCAGGTTTGTCGTTTCCTGGCAATAAAACAGTTATTCGAGTTAAGGATATGAACAATGAAAACATCCGGTAAACTAATACCACTATTCTCGTGCTTGTTATTGATCTGTTCATTCGCTCACTCAGGCGTATCGAAAGAAGAACAGTTTAACTTATTGAGCCACTACAATAATGCATCATTAGTTGGAGACAGTCTGAATCTGTTTATCAGCGGTTCCGGGCTGGCCGTTTCAACCCTGATCCAATATGGATTCTGGTACGGCATCTGCAAATCACCCGAGGTAGTATCAGCCCTTGCAGGTCGCTTTGACCTGTCAGGCACAGAAGAAAATGAGTTACATGGGATCAGAGCATCTTTTTGTCATCAACTCGCAGCCGTTATCACCTCCACTGAAGTTGCCTTAGCCGGGCACCTATCACCGTGGCCCCTTGAGCTGCCCTGGTGGCAACCACTGCGATTTGTAGGAACAGCCTACGTTGGTTATCAAACATACACTCACCAGAATCCTTATTCTGCCACCATTAAAACTGCGATTTATTTTACCCATGAGGTAGTGGCAAGAACCGTAACCGGAGCCAGTGCTATTCGGAGCTTGAGGAAACAGAACACAAGCACAATCCAACCTTTAGATTATGCCCGAAATGAATATTTCATGTTGTCATCAACTGCTAGCATGCTGGTCGGAATAATGTTCTATAAAAAGATGCTCGCCATAGGTTCAACATCTTTGGAAGCGGCCATTGCTTACTTGATATCTGCTGGATTGACGGAAACAATATCAGCAATAAGCTATCTTCCAGTACTTAATTCAGACAGTGCTGGTATAGAGGAGAAAGAAGCAAAAGCCATAGCAGCAGCGGGAAGCGGAGCCATAGCAGCAGCGGGAAGCGGAGCCATAGCCGGATCGATTACTACAGCCATATCCGCGGCCATGGTTTCCTGGGGCAGATCAGATCTATCCTTGAACATAGCTGAACTTATCACCATAACCTTAGCTATACCTGACGTTAGACACCTGAATGGAAGTGAGATCTTAATCGGAACGATAGCCGGAACCGGATCCATACAATTTTTATTTCAACAAAGCCGGATACTGGACTCAGAACATTTAATGAGAAACGGCGCTGTTACCTTGGCTCCTGCATTAGCTCTGGCTTTAATCAATGGCGTTTCAAACAATGCTGTTTATGGTTACTCACTTGAAGAAAGTCTCACCGAAACAGCCCGTACCCAATGGATGAAGTTTTATGCTCCTTTGGATTACTTGTACACCTTGTTCAATTAACAACGAGTTCGATGCGAGCGACGGCCAATTAAATTTCATCTTATGAATGAGCAAACAATGATAGCGTGAATTACATTGCTGTACTATAAGGAAAGCCTCATGAAAACAACAAAATTCTAAGGACTTATGACTCGTTCCTGCGCGTGCTGATCGGGTTTTCACAACCACAAACAAGCAGGTTTGTGGCGGTACGGGAAAACTCGCTTTGTCGTTTTCTGATAATAAGTCAGTTACTCAAATTAAGGATATGAATAATGAAAACATCCGGTAAACTAATACCGTTATTCTCATGCTTGTTATTTATCTGTTCGGTTGCTCACTCAAGCGTATCGAGAGAAGAACAGTTTAATTTATTGAGCCACTACAATA
>NZ_JAHHPQ010000392.1:0-1196 GCF_024606245.1 Endozoicomonas sp. SESOKO2 | reverse complement strand
GTGCACGGGCTAGTGCATCAACATAATGATTGAAATGCTCAATAGCCTTCGGGTCGGCATTTTGAACTCTTGCCATAACCGATTTTGCATCAGGAATTTCCCGGGCGCTGAAGCCATGAGCTTCACGGAAACGTTTGGCCATTCCTGTGCCGGATGCAAAGGTTTCGATACAGTTCTTGCGGCCACAGTAACAGTGTTGGTCCGGGCCATCGGTGCTTTCCTGATAATAGGGCAGAGGATTGTGTCCCCACTCCCCGGCAATGGCATTGGGCCCCTGAATAAGCTGGCCGTTATACACCAGTCCGCCACCGCAGCCTGTCCCGATAATGACGCCGAAACAGCTTCTGGCACCTGCTGCCGCTCCATCGGTCGCTTCTGACAAGGCAAAGGCGTCGGCATCGTTGGCCAGTTTGACGGCTCTGCCCAGTCGCTGCTCAAGATCTTCAGCAACCGTTTGATTGTTCAGGTACAGGGTGTTGGCATTTTTCATACGGCCAGTATCAGGACTGACAGCGCCTGGCAGGCAGAGACCGATATTGCTGGTCTGTCCATAGCGTCCTTCAGTGACATGGATTAAGGCCTGAATGCTATCGAGAAAATCAGGATAATTGTCCGGGGTGGATTGTCGCTCTCGATGAATCATTTCACCGCTATTGGAAAGCACCACAATCTCTGTTTTGGTGCCACCCACATCAATGCCAAATCGCACAGAAATACCTCATTTCTGATATATACTTGCAACTGTCCCTAAAATCAGTGGTTGCCGAAAGGAAAACCACTGGATTTTATAGTTCGTTGTGCGAGCGTTGAGGATAGTAGACAATCAGGAAGGGCACAAAGACATCTGGTTGACACTCACAGCAGGAAGTGAGGATAAAAATAATCTACCCCATAACTACCATGCTGAACCGCTTGCAGGATCAGCAGCAGGCCAGAGAGTGCTTTCATTTCAGTCGTCCTTTTTCTCCACTAAAGTCATATCTGAAGCAAACTTTCTGAAATCTGCACGGCCTGCGTTTGGCACCGGTTTGATTTTTTCCGTGAGAAGCCCACTGCGAACAACTGGTGTTCTATTAAATGATTTTTGTCGTGTAAGTTTTACAGCACGCAATGACTTTTTATCGTGGGACTGACCAAGAATAATTTACAACTAAACCGGAATGAGCGGAAATCAGAATTATAATTACCCACAGGCC
>NZ_JAHHPQ010000391.1:0-1140 GCF_024606245.1 Endozoicomonas sp. SESOKO2 | reverse complement strand
CACCCAGACGCTTGGGGGTTTCCTGAAACTCCAGGGCACCGGTGGAATCAACAATCAGATCACCATCAGTCGGAGTTGGAGGAATCTCTACCGGACGGGAGCCAGTTGCAATAACAACATTGCCCGCTTCATAAACTTCAACAGAACCATCCGCCTTGGTCAGCTCAACTTGCTTGTTCGCCAGTACCTTACCAGCTCCTTCCAGCAGAGTTACGCCATTTGCCTTGAACAGACCACCAACCCCGGTAGTCAGAGTCTTAACAATCTTGTCCTTGCGAGCGATCATTTGCGGCACGTCCATTTCAACACCGGAGTGATTGATACCGTGCAGCTTAAAGTCTTTCTGTGCTTCAACAAACTTGTGAGAGCTATCCAGCAGCGCCTTTGAGGGAATACAACCTACGTTCAGACAGGTTCCACCCAAGGCTGTCTTGCCTTTGTCATCAGTCCACTTTTCGATACACGCAGTCTTGAGACCCAGCTGCGCAGCACGAATTGCACAAACGTAACCTGCAGGACCTGCGCCGATGACAACGACGTCAAACTGATTTGCCATATCTTCTATTCCAAGAAAATGAGAATGGCGGCCTTTTGAGCCGCCGCAAAACCCATGAACACTTACAATTCCAACAGGATTCTGGCTGGATCTTCCAACAGTTCCTTAATGGTAACGAGGAAAGTGACTGCTTCCTTGCCATCCAGCAACCTGTGATCATAGGACAGAGCCAGATTCATCATGGGCAGAATCTCCACCTGACCGTTGACGGCCATGGGGCGCTCCTGAATTTTATGCATACCCAGAATTGCGGACTGAGGTGGATTCAGAATCGGTGTAGACAAGAGCGAACCAAACACACCGCCGTTGGAAATAGTAAAGGTTCCTCCGGTCATGTCCTCAATATCCAGCTTGCCACCCTGAGCTTTTTTACCGTATTCACGGATTTTCGCCTCAATGTCAGCCAGACTCATGTTTTCAGCATTACGCAGAATAGGTACAACCAGACCACGATCGCTGGAGACTGCCACGCCAATATCCTGATAGCCGTGGTAAACGATGTCATTACCATCAATAGAGGCATTCACTGCAGGATATCGACGCAGGGCTTCAGCACAGGCTTTGACAAAGAAGGACATAAACCC
>NZ_JAHHPQ010000390.1:0-2939 GCF_024606245.1 Endozoicomonas sp. SESOKO2 | reverse complement strand
CCTGTTAGGTGACTAACGGGAATCTCGCTCCTTCAGGGGCGAGAGGATGTCAACACACTGGATTTGATAGCTTATGACTGGTTCTACTCTCGGAACTGAATCACTGAGCCAGCTTTCATCAATTCGAGCAAAAACCAATATTTTCCAATGTTTCAGGTATCAAACCTGCTTTCTGAAATTATGAGCAAACTGATCATTCTTGACCGCGACGGAGTCATTAATAAAGACTCTGACCACTACATTCGTTCGGTAGATGAGTGGATTCCTCTGCCTGGCAGCATTGAAGCTATAGCCAGGCTCAGCAGGGCAGGGTATTCCATCGCCATTGCAACCAACCAGTCGGGCCTTGCCAGAGGTTACTTTACTGAAGAAACCCTCAAGGCCATGCATCAAAAAATGCTCGATCTGGTGGTTTCAGAAGGTGGCAAGATTGACTGCATTCAATACTGTCCCCATGGCCCTGACGATCAATGTTGTTGCAGAAAGCCTCTTCCGGGGATGATTGAACAGATCGAAGAAACTCTAAACATTCCTGCATCATCTGCCTGGGTCGTCGGGGACTCTCTAAGAGATCTTGAGGCAGGGCAAGCAGTGGGATGTAAGGTAGCTCTGGTAAAAACCGGCAAGGGCGTCAGAACGCTAAATAAAGGGGAAGGTCTTGATAATGTGCCAGTGTTTGAAGACTTGGCCGCTTTTACTCGCTTCATTATCGGACAGTCACAGATCAGTCTTCAAGGATAAACACAATAGGTTTTAAATGTCACTCGTCGTTCAATCCATAAGAACAGCTTTATTTTATTTCCTGCTGACCATTTTTACTGTTTTCTGGTCCATGGTAATGGTTTTTGTTGCTCCTCTCGTTCCCATGAACAGACGCCACAACATACTGGTGAAGTACTGGGCGATTATCGCTATGGGACTGGCCAGATTTATCTGTGGGATAAAGTATGAAGTACATGGAAAAGAAAACATTACTGACATCCCATGCGTCATGATCAGTAATCACCAAAGCACTTGGGAAACGTTTTTCCTGCAGACGCTCTTTAGCCCTCAGGCTCCGGTTCTTAAGAAAGAGCTATTGAAAATTCCATTCTTTGGCTGGGCCATCAGACTCATTAAACCTATCGCCATTAATCGTAATGATCCAAGGGCCGCATTAAACGATGTAGTAGAACAGGGTACTTCAGCTTTGCACGACGGTCGTTGGGTTTTGATTTTTCCAGAAGGTACTCGTAATCCTAATGGCCAGCTAGGCAAGTTCTCAAGAGGCGGTGTCAATCTGGCACGAAAGGCTGGGGTTAATGTACTGCCCATTGCCCATAATGCCGCTGCTTGCTGGCCTATGAACAGTTTTCTAAAAAAGCCCGGGACCATTCAGCTTCATATAGGAACAGTCATAGAAACCAAAGACAGGACGGCGCTGGAGATTAATAATGAAGCTCGGGACTGGATTTCCAATACACTGGATAACATGAATGGGAAATCGGAAGGGGCTTAAGCTCAGACATCATTCATCACCGGATAACAGGTGATGAAGATGTTGGCTTGCCATCAAATCACTAAGAGGAAGCCATGTACTTCTCGATCAGTTGAATCATGATATGAATGGCTTTGATGTGAATTTCCTGGATTCGGTCAGCGTATCCGAAGTGGGGCACCCTGATCTCTACATCCGCCAGACCTTCCATTTTTCCACCATCCTTACCCGTCAGAAGAATCACTTTCATCCCTTTTTTCCGGGCCGCTTCAACCGCTTTCAGGATATTGACAGAGTTACCACTGGTACTGAGCCCGAACAGGACATCGCCCTCAAAGCCAACGCCTTCCAGATAACGCGAGAACACATACTCATAACCGTAATCATTGGAGACACAAGAGAGGTGACTGACATCAGAGATGGCAATCGCCGGGTAAGCAGGACGGTTATCACGATAGCGGCCAGTCAGTTCTTCAGCAAAGTGCATAGCATCGCAATGAGAGCCTCCGTTACCACAGGAAATAACCTTTCCACCCTGCTTAAAGGCCTCGGCCAGCAGGCTCGCAGCACGATCTATAGCATCAATACAGGTTTCATCATTAAGAAAGCGCTCCAGAAGCTGTTGGGCTTCTTCGAGTTCTGCACGAATTACTGAATGGTACATGTCTGTCAACTGTTGAATCGGAGGCCTCAAGTATACTGCTGATGTATCAACGGTGCAGCATAACTTTATTTGCCCGAAAGAGGGTTAATTGATTGCGCTCAGAGCCGCTTTGTCTAAGGACCCTGAGTGCAACTATGGGGTATTAAATATCAAGGTTAGCCACGTTCAAAGCATTAGACTCAATAAAGTCTCTACGAGGCTCAACCTGATCTCCCATCAGTGTATTGAAGATCTGGTCAGCAGCAATAGCATCTTCAATGGTCACCTTAAGCATCCTTCGCACGTCCGGATCCATCGTGGTTTCCCAAAGCTGCTCGGGGTTCATCTCACCCAGACCTTTATAGCGCTGAATGTTGTGACGTTTGGTAGACTCTGACATCAGCCAATCCAGACCTTCCTCAAAGGTTTCTACCGCCTTTTTCCGCTCACCTTTCTGGATGAATGCGGACTCTTCCAGTAATCCCTGTAGCTTGGCTCCGAGACTTTTGATCGAACCGTAATCACCCGAGCCAAAGAAGTCGACATTCCAGGTGTATTCGGTCGGCACACCATGGGAAACGATGGTAACTTTGGGCAACCACACCTGATGCTCGCGATCTTCAAACAGCTCAAAACTCATCTCGCGGCCAGCTAACTTCAGCTCCTGAATGCGTACATTCAGGGTGTCCAGCCAAGACATCATTTTTGTCTGATCTTTTAAGTCTTCTTCGGAAACGGCATCCAGATAAATCATCTCTTTCATGACTTCAGAAGGATAAATTCGAGACAGACGTTCGATAGTTGCAATAACCTTTCTGT
>NZ_JAHHPQ010000389.1:0-12801 GCF_024606245.1 Endozoicomonas sp. SESOKO2 | reverse complement strand
GAAATGGAAACTCTTTCTTAAGCGAAACCAGCCGTTTTTCTGCCTCAGAGTGTGGAACGGATTGCCCTTCTTTATAGTAGGCATCAGTGCGAAAACGAAGCGTATTGTTATAGACAAACCGAGCACAGCCAAACGATTGTGCAAGAAGTATTTCCTGCTCAGGTGTCGGATAGAATCGGTATTTATAGGTTCGCTTAGTCATATTTACATTTTACAATAAAAGCTGTAAATATAGCAAGTGTCTTGCATAAGCAGTCTTTCAGACTGCGAGCTATCCATCCCCGCACCAGAAGTACGGGGCTTTCCGCTCAATTTGGTAAATCAGTCTGAACTTAGAACCTGAATTCCACACCAGCCTGCAAGTAGTGCCCCAGAGCATTTTCAGACCAAGTGCCTGCATAACCAACATTCATATTTAGCTGCCCGCTCAGCTGTGTCGCAATGCCCAGAGAGTAATAGGTAGCATTCTCATCATAACCTTTTAAACTGTGTTTCGAATTCATGTACTCAATATCATCGGGCTCGTAATCATTGTGCTGCCAACCCAGTGAGGCTTTCAGTTCGACAGGCTGATTCATTAGGAAACTGTCGTATGTCAGACTAACTCCCATTCTGGACACCCAGCCTTTGTTGGTGCTCTTTCCCACCATACCCGAAGCCCAGCTATATTTATCCCGGTCCTGACTGGCATAAAGAAACTGAACTTCCGGCGTTAACGTCAGACCCACTGTTACGCTGTCGAGACTGATATCGTAACCGCCGCGAAAATAGGCATCCCACTCCTCGCTTTTGAAGTCCGAGTTGTAGCGCGGCACTTTACTGTCAACAGTATTCCAGTTATAAGTCAGCAGACCTTCAGCGTGAAAGCCATCCTTGCTCCAGGCAACCGTTGGCCCCAGCCTCCAGGTGCCTGTATCCAACTCGCCATTATGATCCTTAAGATCAGCGTCCAGCTTTTGCCAGGCACCATAAACACCCAATAGCCAGTGTTCAGAGACCGGCCTGAGTAGCCCCAGCTGAATGCCGTAGCCTCCGGACTTGAAGCCAGCCATGTTGTCGATCTCATCCTGATCATAAAAATGACCATAAAGCCCCACCAGTCCGAACCAGTCACCACTGACAAAAGCGGTAGCCCTCTCTGACACTGATAGCATAAAAACTTCATTATTTTCATCCTGCTCCAGATAATCGACTCTTGCAGAAGCATTACCATTCTCGGCTTTTAACAGTGTTGCGGAGGTTTGCTCAAGCAGATTCCCCTCAACCCCACTTATGGCAGCGGCTGGTATCCGGCCCTTAAGAATACTTCGCGTCAGCCCGGTAAAATGACCATATGCACTAAAGGTCGATTCAATCATCATCTTGTTGGCGATTGAGGGGTGATCGAGAGCAAGAGGAATGGAAGAAGTTACAGGATCAGCGAGTGCGATATTGTCCAGTCTTTGTACCGGAATCAGCCTTCCTTCTTTAATCGGCTGATCCACATTTTTAGCTTTAAAGTAATATTGACCATCCTTCCCCAGTTGATAAACCTTGTCAGTATCTATGATGGCTTTTGCATCCATCGTTCTTGAATAGGTGATGGTGGCACTGTTGCCACTTTCGTCACTGGTTACCGAAGATTGAACTCCGGTTTGAGCCAGGACGGGAATAAGCCACCCTCCGGCAGCACCGCCGAGCGCAACCAGCCTGACGGTATGAGAAAGATTGGACCTGACGTTCACAATTACTCCCGATCTTAATGTGCCAAAGTGAATAAATTCTTCCAGATCAGAAAGTAGTCCATCGCGGCAGGTTATCCAGTTTTTCTATAAAACGAGCCACTATCATTCCATGGTCGTATTTGCATTCTGACTGAATGAACCTCGCTCCCAGACTCCAGAGACTGACGGTACGAGTCAAATCAACAGCAGCATACAAAGCAGCAGCTTAGTTATAGACAGGCTTCTATTTATCAGGGGAAGTTCAACTGCATTCTCCCCCCCCCCTTGCTGCAAGTCTTATATTTTTCAATATTCTGCAAAATAATAAAAAAGTGCTACATTTCAGGGTCAATTTTCCGAAAAACTAAACTTTCAACATATGAAAAATCACAGAGCAATTACAACCACTCGAGTTATTTTTATTATTTCCGTTTTGTATTCATATAATGTCAATGCATCACTCTATAATGCGATCAGTAGTCTGATTTCGCTTTTTGATGAGATACACTTAAAACAATTTCAGTTAAATGAACAAAGAGTATCTGTTTTTTCTAATTTAGAGTTTAACGACAGTGTCATATTGTTAAGGATATATCACGCATCATTGCTTGCCAGACGGCAGCAAGGTACAGCTTCTTCGAAAGAGGTCTATATAAAAAGAATGGAAAGCCAATTCTTACGCTGTCTGCATGGAGATTCTGATCGGCTTATGGTGCAAGGCTTAGCCACTCATCTGATGTCTGCTTCCGGAGGGATAATTTCCCTTTCATCTCATATGGGTAGAGATGTACATGGATTTCTACAATCTGAAGATTTTTGTAAAACAGACAATCTAAAAGACGAAGAAATCTACGCAAAGGCAAAAGAGCATTTATCAACAATCTACGAGTCATTGAAAAATGACAACGCTTTTTTAACAGCGTGTGCTAATTTTGGCTTAGAAAGTGACTACAAAACAACCATTGAATTAATAAGTACAGCATTACAGTAATGCATGTTGAGCAGAGTAAATATGCCAGATGCATGTGGAGTCCGAGACTATGACCGTAACTGAATGACTACAGATCATGACAAACGAAGTAGACTCTCTTGCCAATTTCTATTCGTTCCGGTTGCCAAGGAGTGATTATTTTCTCTTAATGGAGGGGCGCCTGTTTTGTTGAGGCTGCAATATTACCTCCCGGGCGGGTTTAGAAGATAAGCAGAAATCATGGAGTTTATAGAATAGATTAAGCAGGGAAATGAGAGCCACGACTGGTGTTTACTGTTAGCTTGTAAACATAATTTAGTTATCAGTTGACTCTCATGTCATTTTTTATAATCGAGCTAACGTTAATTACACTGCCCGAAAACAGCGCACCTCGTGTACTCAGCGAGCAAGTTGGGCAAGCTGGTCGTTTCAACTGGCGTTTCAGCTGACATTTCAGGTGGTATTTCATCAGCTGACATTTCAGGCGGTATTTCATCAGCTGGCATTTCAGATGGCGTTATTTCATCTACCGGATTGACTTCGTATAACCAGATTTTGCCCTCAACCCCGGCTACCGCCAACAATTCACCATCGGGACTAAAGCTAACGCTATTTATAGCCGTTTTTGGTTCTTTGATAGACTTCATTTCAGACCACCCCGATTCACCTTTCGATAAAATGCTGACAGTTTCAGAAACAGAATCATCAAAACCAATCCCACCTGCAACCAATAGAGATCCATCATTATTGAATGCCATACTGGTTATGCCAATAAGATCAGTTTGGACAAAATCTTTATTGATAAAGTTGTAGCCGAAGCAGGGAAAGTATTTTTCACACATCATTCTGGGGTCACTATTTTGAAAAAAGACTCCAGCACGCCGGGTTGAGAATGCCAACAGAGAACGGTCTGAACTTAAATCCAAACCTTTAGCATAGTAACCTTTTCTAAATCTGAAAGAGTACACAATGTCATGGAGATTAAATGAATCATTTGAATGTAGAACATAGGCACCAGATGGAGTCCTGACCAGCAATGTGTTATCGGACAGAAACCTCAAATTAACCGGCAGAATATTATAAATCGTACCCACGTGCTGAAAATCACGCTTTACATTGTACACCTTTACATCGTGGTTATCCTCAACCGCAAATAAAGTACCGTCAGGGCTGAATGCAAAAGTAGGATAGGTGTGGTTATTATCACGAAGTTCATGCTTAAGAATAAAATTGTTCTTCGCGTCATAGAACCTGACTCCCTTGTCGTTCGTTGATACCGCCAACAGTGAGCCATCAGGGCTAAACACGGCATTGACTTTGTCTACAGATTGACCCGACGGAATTCGAATTGATTTATAAGTTAATATATCCTTCTGTAGTATTTGTACATGAGGGATTGTCACATTACGATCGTCCTTGCATGTTACTCCAGCTGCCAACATGGAAGAATCATGATTCCATGAAGTTGAATGGACGTTACATCTGACGTCAGGACTCATAAATTGTCCTCTAAGCTCGGCAAGAGGCTTAGCATTTACTTCGAGTGTCAGCTCAAAGTCCACTTTTTTTTGCGACGCCTGTACAGATTCGTCAGCTTTAAGCCCGGTAAGAACAGCGCAGGACAGTCCAGCTAACACTGAACACTTCAGCATTTTTTTCCAGTAAGTTTTCATAAGAAAGTTTCTCCATTAAGTTTTTTGAAAAAATAGTCCATTCAATTGGTATTTTTATGATTCGACTTTGCAACTGTAGATAAGTTCCCTCTCTTTTCAAATATTCTTATTAAAAAATGGAGGGGCACCTCTTAATTCTGTCAACATAGCTAGCTACCAGGCTTCAGCCCTGGAGGGAGTCATCATCAGGGAGTCGTTCGCACCTATTGTTTGAAGCCACCAGTGAGTAATCGAATTCCGTACCAGCTTAAAACTTTTCCTATTGAAAGTAGCAGCACATTATTAACAATATGAGCGGTCAAAGGTGCAATCATCCCATTTTCACAATAGATATAGCCAAAATAAAAACCAGAAACAGTCGCAATAAAAGCTTGGGCAATTTGAGGATTCACATTCCTTAGATGCAATAAACCAAATACGATTGAGGATATAGTAATTGCATAAAATTGAGACTTGCCATTTATTTCATCACTATCATATTCAAGTTTTCCAAGTAAATATTTTACATGAGACTCTATAGCAGTGAGGCCAATAAAACGATAAATAAATTCTTCTTCTGCTGCTGCAATAATTGATTTCGAATAACGCTTAACTATGGCACTTCTATAGAATCTCAATGCTTCCTCTTTTGAAATTGAAAAGGCTGACTGCATAGTAGGTGAGTTTACATGGTATGGGCTAGCTATATATTTACTAAACAAAAGTAAAAATGGAGTGATAATCAGTACGCCAACAGCAGGTATATAAAACCCATAACAGAGCCCTACTTTAAAATCATTTTTAATTTCCTCCAAAAATGGAGACATATTATCAAGAAAAGTTGTTTTGATTGATACCTGTTCAATCGGACAGAAACCATGAGTCTCGCCCATAGAAGATCCGTTAATATTGGTTATGTTTGAAGCATTTAGATAATGACATACTTCTTCACCACTCAATATAACTCTATCATCTGAATAAAGCCTACTCACAAATAAATTTAGATATATCAAGGCTAAAAAGAAGATTAAGGATAACTTCATAATGCTACTTTTGGTGAGTAAAACTCAGTCAATGTAGCACAGCATAAACAAACTGAATGAGGTATCTACTCTACTGGAGCGGGGGAAGCTCAGAAGCGGCTATCCTGATAGCGTTCAGGGCTTCATTCGTACAGGAATTCTTTTGCTTCCCCAGTCACCGGGCTGCTCTTCAAAAACACCGGCTACCTTTTCACCACATTGATGGCAGCAACCCGATGCCAGGTTCCAGATCCCCAGCTGATACCAGTCTCGCTGAATCAATAATTGCCCGCAGTTATGGCACCAGGTACTCCCCCCATGACTGTCGTGTACATTTCCGGTATAGGCATAACGAATGCCTTTTCCGATAGCAATGTTTCTTGCCCTGGCAAGAGTACCAGCGGGCGTGTGTGTATGCTCCATCATTTTCCAGTCAGGGTGAAAGGCGGTGAAATGAATAGGCACATCAACGCCCAGTTGTTCAACGACCCACTCACACAGACTGTTAAGCTCGGGATCAGAATCATTCTCTCCGGGAATTAGCAGGGTGGTGATTTCAAACCATACCTCTGTTTCATGCTTGAGATATTTCAGAGTTTCCAATACGGGCTGTAAAGATCCACCACAAATTTTTTTATAAAAAGACTCAGTGAATGCTTTCAGGTCAATATTGGCCGCATCCATGCATTGAAAGAAGGTTTCTCTGGGGGCTTCGCAAATATAACCGGCACTGACGGCTACCGGGCAAATACCTTGCTCATGACAAGCCAGCGCAACATCTATGGCATATTCCATAAAAATCACCGGGTCATTGTAGGTAAAAGCCAGGCTTCTGCAGCCCTTTTCCAACGCAGCCAGAGCCAGCTGCTCAGGCATAGCCTGATCAGCCAGGGTGTCCATTTCCCTCGACTTGCTCATATCCCAGTTCTGGCAGAACTTGCAGGCAAGATTACAGCCTGCTGTGCCAAATGATAAAACCGGAGTACCCGGTAAAAAGTGGTTCAGTGGTTTCTTTTCTATCGGATCAATACAGAAACCGCTGGAGCGCCCATAACTGGTCAAAACAATCTGATCCTGATGCCGGGCTCTGACAAAACAAAGCCCTTGCTGACCTTCCCTCAGCTTGCAAGCTCTGGGACAAACATCACACTGAATTCGACCATCCTCAAGACAGTGCCAGTATTCGGTGGGAAAATTGCCAGGCGGAAAATCGTCAGATGGAGACTGACCGAGCCCATTTATCATGACAGTGCCTCACTCGGTTCGCTGACTATAATTATAGAGCCGCTCATCCGTGGGGGAAGCTCAATGAACATTCGACAACCTGCAGTGTCTGGTGTTTTCTATCCCGACGAACCGGAACTCCTGAAAACCGTTGTCACTAATCTGATGTCGGAAGCCACTGAGAGAGAACTGTCGCCTAAAGTCCTGATCGTACCCCACGCCGGTTACATCTACTCAGGAGCTATTGCTGCATCAGGCTATAAACAGCTGGAAACCTATCGCAGCAAAATCAAAAGAGTGGCATTGCTGGGTCCTTCTCACCAGGTTGCGTTTGAGGGGATAGCCCTTCCGAACTGCGAGGCATACTCGACTCCCATAGGCGATATTCCATTGGATACCGATGCCATCAAAAGCCTGAGTCAATTCAATCAGATACACACTCTGGATGCAGCTCATGCCAATGAGCACAGTCTGGAAGTGCAGTGCCCCTTTCTTCAAAGTACTCTGGACAGTTTCAAGCTGATTCCCCTGGTCGTGGGTGATGCTTCCCCCTATGCCGTTGCTGAAGTTATAGACTTTCTCTGGGGCGGCGATGAAACCCTGATCGTCATCAGCTCAGACCTCAGTCACTACCTCAGCTATGAAGAAGCCAACCAGCGTGACAGTCTGACGACCAGAGCCATAGAACAAATGAGCGGTTGTTTGACGGGAGGTCAGGCCTGCGGCAGCCATCCTCTCAATGGTATGCTGAAAATAGCCCAGCGCAGGGGCATGGAAGTCGTGACTCTCGATGTCCGAAACTCCGGTGATACGGCGGGTGATAAAAAACGGGTCGTGGGATACGGAGCCTACGTTATCCAGTAAAGATAACTTGAGTCGATACTACCCGCTGTACGCTTATTTATTGTTTAACAGGCTGACCACAACAAGAAAGGATCAAGCCGGATGGATCTGAATCTCACAGAACTGGACAAAAAAAATCTGTTACGTCTGGCCAGACAAACTATCGCCAGGATCTGTGTTGAGGGTGAAGCGCCCAAGCTTGATTTAACTCAGTTTCCAGCAAAATTACAGGCCCATCTCGCCTCATTTGTGACACTTCAGAAATTCGGAGAACTAAGAGGTTGTATTGGCTCACTGACTCCCCGGAAACCTTTGATAGTAGATATCGCACACAATGCTTTTGCCAGTGCTTTCAGAGATCAGCGTTTCTTTCCTGTGACCGAAAATGAGCTGGCAGACCTGCGTATTGAAATATCCATCCTGACCCCCATGACAGTTATGAGGATTGAGACTGAAGAAGATCTTCTGGAGCAGTTACGTCCGGGTATTGATGGCCTGTTGATTCAGGGGGATCACCACAAAGCCACTTTTCTGCCACAGGTATGGGAACAACTGACCGAACCTGACGAGTTTCTCCTTCACCTCAAACACAAAGCCGGACTTCAGTCTCATGAGTGGCCCGAAGATATGAGGTGTTTTTCTTATCAATGTCTGAAATTCAAAGAAGATTAAGAGGTAAGAGACTGAACATCAGCAGAGTCAAGCGAAAATGGCGTGAGGTTAATAGAAGCGCTCCCTACCCCTATCCGAAGAAATGTCAGCACTGCTCTTCGATGACCACCAGCGAATTGGCTTCCATTTCAATCCAGCCTCGGGTGAGCAAAACTTCCTTGGCAAAGGGGGATGCTGAGCTGGTATCCAAAAGTCGGTTCCAGTACTTCTCGGGGTCAATCTGGGGCAAAGTCACTTTTCTGGACTGCTCTTCATTATTTATCAGGATGTAGAGACTTTTCTCATCCTGATGAGTGACCACTGAAGCCATCTTGATACAGAGACAACCCCCACCCAATTCTCCAAGCTGGGCCTCCGTCAGCCTAATGCCATCCGGGGAATACCAGGTCGTGGCTTTGCGTCCACCGGCACCGCCCAGCAGGGTGTGGGTCTTTCGAAATGCTATCAGTTGCTGAACAAATAACTGCAAAACTGCATCATCAGCTTCAATGTCCTGCATCCAGCCCCAGTCCTGCCAGGATAGAGGTGAGTCCTGACAATAGGCATTGTTATTACCCTGCTGACTGTTACCGAACTCATCACCGGCCATCAACATGGGCGTCCCACGGGACAGCATCAGTGTTGCCAGCATGTTCTTTCGAGCCCTCTGCCTTCTGGCTCTGATATCACGATCTTCCGTTTCACCTTCTACGCCATAATTCCGCGAGAAGTTGTGCTGATCGCCATCCCGATTATCCTCACCATTGGCATGATTACGACGCTCTTCATAAGAGCAGAGGTCATTGAGGGTAAAGCCATCGTGGCTGCAAAGATAATTAATACTGGCTAACGGGCGACGTTTACCAAATACATCTTCAGAACCGGTTATTCGCCAGCCCATCTCTGCCAGCCGTCCCTCATCGCCACGCCAATAGGCTCGTGTACCATCCCTGAAACGATCATTCCATTCCTGCCATTCCTGTGGGAAACCGGACAATCGATAACCCTCAGGTCCAATATCCCAGGGTTCTGCAATTAACTTGGTGCGGGAAACAACCGGGTCTTGATGTACAGCTCCGAAAAAGGCACTGTCAAACCGGTACTCTCGATGCTGTCTGGCAAGCGCAGGAGCCAGGTCAAAGCGGAAACCATCAATCTGATATTCCTGTGCCCACAAGCGCAAGGCGTCCATGGTCAACTTCAGGGTCTGGGGACTGTCAAAATTCAGAGTATTACCACAGCCCGTATAGTTGACGGCAGATAGACGACCACTATGATCATCCATCAGGTAGTAATCACTCTCTGCCAGACCTCGCATACTCAAACTCGGGCCACCATGCCCTGATTCACAGGTATGGTTATAGACCACATCCATGATGACCTCAATTCCTGCCCTGTGCAGCTCACGAACCATGGTTTTCATTTCAGTGACCGGATCTTTGATCGCCAATGAAGGTTCCGGTGCCATCATACAGAGAGGGTTATATCCCCAGTAATTTCTGAGCCCCATCCCCTCAAGGCGTTCTTCATTGACCTGAGAGGTCACCGGAAGCAACTCAACGGCTGTGACTCCCAACCTGTTGAGGTAATCAATTACAGGGGGGTGGCATAGCCCAAGATAAGTACCTCTCAACGCTTCCGGCACATCCGGATGCTGCTGTGTAAATCCTTTAACATGCAGTTCATAAACGACACTGTCTGCCTTGGAAATAACGGGTTTTTTAACAGACTGCCAATCGAAAGTATGTTCTCTCACAACACTTCTTGGCATAAAGGCGGCGCTGTCCTGCTCACTCTTAAGCCACTGTTCAGCACTGTCCTCTGTTGAAAAGCGCTTTACCTTGTAAGCATTGTTTTCAGAAGGTGCATGCCATTGATAGTCAAATAACGCCTCAGACCACTGAACCGCTCCCCGCAGTTCGCGGGTATAGGGGTCCATCAATAGCTTATGACTGTTAAAACGTGGGGATATAGAAGGCGACCAGGCACCCTCGGCACGGAAGCCGTAAAGCTGACCGGCCTCAATACCTTTCACGAGAAGATGCCAGACTCCCTGATCAGAAGGCGACATTGCCAGTCTTTCTTCTTCATCACTCTGGTTGAACAGGCAAAGGTAGAGTTGACGAGCATCAGGAGCATAGACGGCAAAGTTGACCCCTGTAGCTTCACTGCCCGTTGTTGGCAGGAAATCATCATTCACCAGTGTCGCCCCCTGCAAACCGGGACATCCCGCAGAAACAGAAATACCAGTGATCACAATCGTTTTTGTTGCTCACATTTTTGTTCGTTAAAAATCATGGTTCAGCCAATGGGTATAGCGTCAGAATCCGGAGCCAGAAACAGGGTCGACAGAGGAGGAAGTGTGACCAATAGCGAGTGATCATAACCATGCGTGTGATAATGCTCGGTATAAAGCACCTTGCTGTTAACGACACCACTGCCACCATAACACTGCTCATCCGAATTCAGTATTTCTTTCCAGACGCCTTCAATAGGCACTCCAATCCTGTAATCTTTCCTTATTTCCGGTGTCATATTGGCCAGAACCATAACCGGAGCACCTGAAAAGCTCTTTCGAATAAATGCAAAGACACTCTGCCGCTGGTCATCAGCCACCACCCAGGCAAAACCATTATGGTCATAATCCGACTTATACAGCGCAGGGTAAGACTTGTACAGGTGATTTAACGTTTTAACAAGCTGCCTGAGCCCCTGGCTGTAATCATTTTTATTGAGCAACCCCCAATCCAACTGACCATCATGATCCCACTCCCTGATGCTGCCGATTTCAGATCCCATAAACAGCAACTTCTTACCGGGATGCCCGAACATAAAGCCCAGATAGGCACGCAAGTTTGCATACTTTCGCCACTCATCTCCGGGCATTTTTCCCAACAGACTGCCCTTGCCATGCACCACTTCATCATGAGAGAGCGCCAGAATAAAATGTTCGCTGTAGTGATAGGTCATACTCTGCATCATCTCCCAATGATGATGGCTTCGATGAACCGGGTCCCGGGCCATATAGCCCAGAGTGTCGTGCATCCATCCCATATTCCATTTGTAGCCAAAGCCCAGCCCTCCATCATAGGTGGGCATGGAAACCTTGGGCCAACTGGTCGATTCTTCGGCAATCGATACCTGGTCCGGGTAGTGCAGATAAAGTGTTTCGTTCAATTCCTTCAGGAATTTTACCGCTTCAATGTGCTCGTTTCCGCCCATGCAATTGGGCTCCCACTCCCCTTCACTCCTGGAATAGTCGAGATAGAGCATGGAAGCCACTGCATCTACCCGCACTCCATCCAGATGAAAACGGTCCAGCCAGTACATGGCATTGCTGATCAGAAAATCTTTTACCTCTGGCTTGCCATAGTCATAAATATGAGATTGCCAGTCAGGATGCCAGCCTCTTTTGGGATCAGCATATTCATAAAGGGCTGTGCCATCAAAATGACCCAGGCCATGGGGATCGGAAGGAAAATGGGCAGGAACCCAGTCAAGAATGACGCCAATACCGGACTGATGGCAGGCATCAATAAACGCTTTGAAGTCATCCGGAGTACCAAAGCGGCTGGTAGGTGCAAACAGCCCTACCGGTTGATAGCCCCACGATCCTGTGAATGGATGTTCCATAAGGGGCATCAGTTCAATATGAGTAAAACCCATCTCGACAACATAAGGAATCAACTGTTCAGCCAGGGTTTTGTAACTGAGGCTTCTACCCTGTTCTTGTCGCCAGGAGCCCAAGTGTACTTCATAGATGCTGACCGGCCTGTCCAGACAGGAGTGATGCTTCCAGTGACGATCTTCCCACTCATAAGTCAGGTGATCGTAAATAATAGAAGCATTGCCGGGAGGCTGCTCGGCGTAGTAGCCATAGGGATCGGCCTTGTGAGGCAGTAAATCCCCATGCTGGCTGCGAATTTCATATTTGTAGAGATCACCCGCCTTCACGTTCGGGACGAACAAACGCCAGATCCCATCTTCCGAGCTGGCCATAGGATGAACTCTGCCATCCCAGCCATTAAAACTGCCAACCAGACTGACGCTTCTCGCATTCGGCGCGTAGACCCTGAAGATCACCCCTTCTATGGAAATTTTCTCCTCAGGGTGCAACGAAACCAGATGCGCCCCCATATACCGATAGTTTCGATAAGGTTCACGGTGAACATGACTCAGGGTATATGACTGAAACTGGTAAGGATCCATTAATGTATACGACTGATGATCTTTATTGGTAATCGCCAGCTGATACAGAAAAACAGAACAGCATTCTGGCAACACCAACTCAAATACTCCCGGGGCGATTTGAACCATCTCACCCACCGCTTCACCGGAGGTAAAGGCGATAACACTGACAGCACTGGCATCAGGTCTCCAGACCCTCAGCAACAGGCCACCCCTTTCAGGACGTTCATGAAATCCCAGAACGTTAAACGGCGCGGCACAGCCGCTATCAAGCATGTGATTGATCATCGGTTCGACAGAATTAGGCATACAAGGAAGGCTTCTATTTACTCAGTTTGAGGAAGTATAGGAGCCCTCTCGAAAATCGACAGGCTACTGTAAGAAATCCTCTAAAGCAGAGAATTGCTATAAGAATTGACTCACTGCTTATAGCCTTTAAGCCATGTTCCAAATGGTTTTACTGTAATCCTGAATAGACCGATCTGATGAGAATTTACCCATTGAAGCCGAGTTGATGATCGCCTTTTTCCACCAGAGTTCCGGCTTTT
>NZ_JAHHPQ010000388.1:0-3356 GCF_024606245.1 Endozoicomonas sp. SESOKO2 | reverse complement strand
ACGGTCAACATGGTTTGACGCCGTCTGTTCAGAAGGCATGAAAACAGTACTGGACGAGTTGTTTACGAACATTGAGCAACAAACAACCGAAATACGGGAACCTTTGCGGAAAATAGCAGCCGCTCAAGGCACGGCAGAACGCATTCAGGCAATAACGGAGTATTGCGAACAGTTTTCCGGTGGTGTTAAACCAAAGCGCAAAGAGAATTTCTTTAAATTCCTGGTAACACGGCGGCAAGGGAGCTGTCGCCATCGTGTGCCTGTTTTTATTGCTCTTTGTCGTTATTTCGGGATTCCATGTCGGCAAATGACTAACACTACCCACATCTTTGCCGAGTGTTCCGGGGATGGAGGCCAAACCTGGATGTCAGTGGATTTGGGCGGGGCGCCTGTAAAGGACACAAAAGTGATACCAAAATTTCAGCCCACCAGAAAGGTGCATAGCTCCAGCGCTGCGCCAAAGAAAATTAAGGATCCTCTGAAAGGGGCAGATTTAGCACAACAGCAAACTCTGGCTAAAGCCTGTGCTACGAGCCCCGAGAAAACGAACAAAGCCCTTCAGACGAACAGTGCATTGCCAGAAACAATTCCAAGTACTTTCCAGATGGCAAAAAACCTTTGGGGACAAAAAGATTCAACCAGTTTTGCTATGGGTGTCTCATTGTTATCAAAAAGTGCATTGCCAAAAACAATTCCAAGTACTTTCCAGACGGTAAAAAACCTTTGGGGACAAAAAGATTCAACCAGTTTTGCCATGGGTGTCTCATTGTTATCAAAGACAAAAGCATTGAGCGATGACGAGAAGAAATTGCTCGGTGTTGTGGCTCTCGACGATCAGGATGAGTCGGCGGAAGACATACCACGTTTCTTTGACATGATGGATGAAGTCGTTGGTGGGCCTGGCTTCGATCTGGATTGGAGGAATGAATCTCGCGACTATAAACCAATGTCAGAGGCAGTCATACAAATCTTGTTCGACAATGATGAAGATCAGGTCAGTGAACAACTTGAGTCACTGTACTCAAAAATGATTATTCAAGGCGGAGCAAATCCTCAAGAGTGGTTGAGTTCAATGGTGTATATATTGAGTCAGAGCGACCTGAACAAACCTTCGGTTATTCAGTTTGCCCTTAAAGCCATGGAATCGGGTTGGCTGGATCCACTGCCAGATTATGACCGTGATATTATCAATGCCTCTGAACATCATGAGCTTTTGGTGTCCCTGGAAGGCATCGATGAACTGAAGGTTAAAGCCGACCATTGTCTGAAAAAGTTTTATAACGCATTGTTGTCCAAGGAAAAAAATAGTGAGGTATGGCGTTCAAATTATAAAAAGTTCCAAAGGGAAACAGGTGATACCTTGCTCGTCACTCATTGCCATGACGGGTTTTCGCCATCCCTTGAAAATAAAATTGCCCATCGATCTATTCAAGACGTCTGGACGAACAATCCTGAGGGCATTCCGAATATAGAACGAATGCTGGTGCAACAGCCTGCTTTTCCACAGTTAAACTCGGGCAGGGGAAAACACCGTCCGGTGATTATCATGGGGGAACCCTCCTGGTGGTGTTATGTAATTGATGAAAAGGTTCAAGCCATGCTTGAACGAAAAGCAGAGAACAGTCCACAACTTAAGCGGATAATGGAAAAAAACAATCAATATGAGCTTGTGAGAAAACAACTCCTCAAAGATCTTGAAGAATCAGATGAAGCATTTAGTAAAAAAGAGCGTTTGATCGAAGCAGGAGATCACCCGAGTCTAACTCCCCTCAAGATGTCGGATGAGGAGAAAAAAACGCTGGATGACTTCAAAACTAAATGCAAGCAAGCGATTGAGCATGCCCTCAGTCATTATCTGTATGGATTGACACACTCAAAAGGCGGTTGCTTAACCTATTGTTGGGTTGAAGCTATCATGAATTCTGAGACTGGGTGTACCTACTTTAGCTACGGCGCTCATGATCCATCCTCACCAGAAGAGCTGTTTGCCATGATGTCTGATATTTATATCCCTCGCTCTGTTGAGGAATCTATCAAGGACGCCTACTTGCGACAAGCACACAACGGCAGTGATGCTCTGGTGCTAAAGTCCAAAGAGCTGAACATCATTGCTGGAGAGTTTTTGGGCAGTGTGAACTTGAATTCGATGTCTGAGTCATTGGATATCTGATCATAGTTTGGTCACGATGAGTTTTTCGAGACCGGTGGCTTTGTTTAATGGTTACGGCCAACTATCCAAATCGAACTTTCCTTCTTTCTGAAGGTCATATCAATAAACAATTTCAATGCAGTCCTTCAGATGACAGGAGGGAGATTGACTATGGATGGTCTGATTGGCGGGAAAATAAAGGAACCTGTTCCTGGTAGTGGTTTACCAGACAGGAGAGCAAAGCTGGATTCACCACCAGAGATTGCAGAGGTTACTGGCGTAACTGTCAGACTCAATAGGTCGCCGACTCCGGGTGCAATGCCTGACAGGGCGAGAACCCTGTCCTTAGGGGATTCCTTGCTTCGCAGGCTTCCTCACTCTTTTGATTTTCGTTTTGTCACCAGTGATGATGAGGTTCGACAACTTCTGGTTGCCCAGTCTGGCGATAAACATCGGGATGTTACCCTTATTTCCCATCCCGAGGATCTTTCACGGGCTAATCTGGTGAGCCGGTTGAGCATTGCTGACGATGGTCGCCACGTTCTGCGTTCAGGCAAGCTGTTTGACGGTCTAAAGCCACTCACTCTGGTGATGGATATCCGGAAACTCACCAGTGAGGAGCTGCCAAAATTTAACGATCTGCTGGACCCGGATAACCCCTGTTTATACGACAAAGTCAGCCAGAAGAAACGCTCCCTGGGTGAGCATGTTGATCTGCTGGTTCTGGCAAACCCTGAACAGTTGGCATCGGTTGGCCGGGCCGACGATGCACCGGGTGCAGATTTCTGGCGGCGAATTAACCGACCGGGCAATACCTGGCAGTTTGATGCACAGACCAGCGATGACTCATCGATGGAGATCAATGAGGTTCCTCCGGTATTGGCTGAACTTTCCTCTGACGCAAGCACTATGGATGACGACAATACCATTCTTATTGACTGCCACTTGCACAGTAACTGGCGACAGTTGCTGTTGGGTGGCCCCGGAGTGGATAAACAAGGGCGAATCCAGCATATCCCCGGCAGGCTTGAAACATTAAGGGCCGGACAACGGGTGATTCTGAAAGGCGCCAACTGGCAGGATCTGGCCTTTGAACAGACGATTCGACAGATGCTGGTGCAGAGGAGCTTTGAGAGTAATGGGAAGCTCCGGCAGTTACCCGACAATGTTCAGTTTTATCAAATGCCGGTAGGGAAGGACGAGCTTC
>NZ_JAHHPQ010000387.1:0-19993 GCF_024606245.1 Endozoicomonas sp. SESOKO2 | reverse complement strand
GTGTAAATAAGTGTTGGAAAGTTAACAAATCCACAAGCTCACAACGGACTGTGGCGACATGTCATCACCTCTTTCACCCGGCAGCAACAACTCACCCACTCCCCCCAGATTCACTGGCGACAATAACATGCCTACTTCTCCAGTCACTGGACAGGATCATTTGGGCCGGCAAATCAGTGAAACGACAACGACAAGTCAATTGAGCCACGAATCATCTGACCAACGGACACCAGAATCTCCTCACATTAATGAGAGGAAGGCTGAAAGACGCCCCTGGTTCTTCCAGCGGTGGTACAAAAGTTACATTGCCAGAAAAGACACGACGCCTCCTCCTGCTGAGAATCTTGACCCCGATGAAGAGCAAAAACAGACCGGATACCTTGGTTTACTGAAAGGGCTGCCAGGCAAGGCTGTAGGAGCACTTTCAAACCTTCCCGGTGCGGGTTACGAAAAGGTCGCGTCAAAACTGGATGATTTTATCAGTCGTCAGGTGGGTATTGAGATGACCCGTGAGGACGAAAGAAGCCAGTGGCGCTCTTTATTGTATGACCTGCTATGCAGTTATACCGGAGTCATTGTCGAAGGAAAGCAAACGCCATTCAACTTTAACGAAATACTCATAAAAAATGGCGATGCTCTCCCCATAAGAATTACGGCATTAAACTTCGACTCAAAAAGAGTCGTCCAACCATCAGAAAGCTATTTAATCAATGGACAAGCCACAGAAAATCATTTTGAAATGGGAGACCTCTCCTGCACCGTTGAAATTCCGTTTGAAGATAGTCCCCCTCTGATACTGCAACTCAGGCTTGAGAACACGACCCTCTCAGTCGGTACCGATATTAGCATCGCCCAGGTATTAAAAAACCAATTCATCTCTTCTTCCCGGGATCGCACCGCGGTTCAACTTTCTGCTGAAAAAGTAGAAGTCCGATATGAAAATCTGGACTCTTATCAAGAACTGACATCAGTACCTGATCCCTCAAAAGAATCAGACTGCATCGTGGGGTTTGAGAGGGGAAAGCTGACTATGAAAGGCGTCCGGCTATGCAAACCTCTTGACCTGCTTGAAGCTTCAACGAAACAGACATCCATACTTATTTTCGACTCGTTAAAATATGTCAACGAATCAGCCCGGCCTGCATTGGTAGAAGTCAAAAAAGTAAACGTTCAGCACCTTGACGACACCCATAATGGAACCTTCACCAGCTCACTGATCATTCACCCCAAAACCATTCGAAACATTCCCTATATTGGTTGGTTATTAGCTCCTCTCTTCTCTAGCCCTGTTCATCTCGAGATCTTCGCATTTATGCAACATGGTGAAGTCAGAATGAAAGATTTGAAACACGGTATCAGTGTTTCAGGAGGAACCCTGACTGGCTGGCTGGTAAAAAAAGCACTAAAGGCCAAACAAACACGATTGGTTCCATACAGCGGTGGAACAGGACTCCAGATTGGCTGGCCGTTTAAATTTATCGCATGCAAAATCGTTCTGCCTGGTCTGGTCCCCGGGAAGCCCGCGTCCAGCATAGAGGATCATGATCAGATCACCTTTAGGCAACTGAATCAGACCCGTGCTCAAAGTCATTCAGTACCAGGCCAACCTCAACCAGACGACACTTCATTTGAAGAGTTACCTTCACTTCACCACCAGCATTCAGAAGCGCTTGATCTGGAAGACGGTGTACTCATTGTACCCGACACTTTCAGCAGCGTGCTCAGCGTTATCTTCTCAGGAGACAGCGCTTTGGCTCAGCCAGTAAGAATGGTGCCACGCTTATTGGAAAAGCGTTGCATAGAAGCGGCAAAAGGTGACGAAACAGCTTGCCAGATCTTGCTCCGCTTTGTTCGGGATCAGGAAAGGTTTCAACATGAAAATGACTGCATGATGGCTCTGGAGGCCATTCCAGAAGCGTTCTTCATCAAGGAGGCTGCAGAAGCCGATGATGAGACATGGTTATGGTTTGAGAGTGTTGCACACAGACTGATTACTGTTGATAGAGAGAAAGCTTTTGAACTCTACAAACAGCTGTTAAAAAGAAAAGACATCGAGAACGCCAGTGGGCTGGCATCAAATACTGAATGGTTGATTCATCTTGCAAAGCACCTGCCTAAGAACACACCCGAGGAAAAAGCCATAGCCTTCCGGTTGGCCGAGTTTGCCTATAAGTCCGATCCGGAAAAAGCAGAAGAAGCGATTAAACTGCTCATCAACTGGAATAAGAATCAACTCTATAAAAAAAGCCAACTGAGCAGCCTTCTTCAAGACTTGATCAGCAACCACCCCTACTTTGCCGACCCTCATCATCTTGTCTCATTATTAAACCTGCTGGATCGGAGTCATCCGGAAATCGTTGCCCACTCACTGGAACACTTTCCGATAAAAACTCTTATTCAAAACCTCTGGATAGAGGACAGCATCAGGGCTCATAACACTCTGGATTTCCTCAAAATGCTGCTGGTCAAGCACGGCCGATTCAAAGAAGCCGCTGAACTGTTGATTGAGTCTGGAGACCGCAGACAGGCCGCAAGAATGCTTGACCTTGGCATCAGACAAGGTAAGCCCTCCGCTCTGAAGGTAAAACTAGATTTGGCGGTAAGGAATGAGCTGCCCGAAGATATGTCGTTGGCAAAGGAAGTTCGTCACCTCAGGTATTTGATAGAAAGTACTGCGACTCCAGAAGCAATGAGAGGGGCGGCCGTCTCAATCTTAGCAAGTATTGTGACAGAAAAGCCTCATCCGGAACTTGCAGGTATTTTCACTGAAGATCTGCTGATGACAGAGGAAAAAAAGGCTTCTTTTGTGAAAGCGATCGATAAACTGTTTGACCTTCAATACGCAGAAGCATCCACTCTGAATGATCGCATGAGAACCCTGAATCAGATTGAAGAACTCCTGAAAGCCGCCCGGACTGATGAGTCAGCTTACTTAAACAAACCTCTGATGCTGAAGCAGATTCAGGATGCCAACCAGCGGGTTGATCGGGTCATGGAGTTACTGATAAAAGTGAGGGGGCCTATCGAGTCCAGCCTGCTGACTATGCTCACATCTCAAGCATCAAGAGTCGAAGCCACTGTCGGAGACAACATGGTTTCTGAGACGATATCTGACATGGAAGAAGACGACGATGATGAGTTTTTTGATGCTCTGGATGAACCCTACGACCCGATAGTTGATGAAAAGACTGTTAACGTCAACGAAAACGCTCCAATAGCAATGGATGAGCAAGAGCATCAGACAGTGTCCGCTGCAACCGATCACCCTGGTCATAGACAGGAAGAGCCTTTCTTGCCTTCTAACTCTCTCTCAAGCTATGCATCGCTCCTCAGACAACCGGTTTTCTCCAGATCTTCAAAAGATTTCCTCGACCCAAGTCTCCGGCAAGAATGGGCATCAATACTTAATATGAGGGTAAATTGATCGAAAAGATCAAGCGGGTGTATTGCTGTCACCATAGAAATACAACAAACGCTTGAGGGCTATGAGGCTATCAGGCGTGTATCTCCGGTTAAAACGATTTGACAGAATCTCTTCAGGCGACTCCATGACCACACTCGCTACTTCTTCCTCCTGCAATTTCAGCTCACCCTCATATTGACAGCTGTATACCCTGCCCCAGACCTTGCAGTCCTCATTGTGAAAGTAAAAATGAAACAATGGCTTCAACGGAGTATCTTTTATGCCGAGCTCTTCAGCCAGCTCCCTGACGGCAGCCACGTCATAGCTCTCACCTTCAGCCACCACCCCCCCCGTGGCCGGCTCAAAATAACCCGGGTAAATATCCTTGCTTAAAGTTCTTTCCTGAACATAAAGTTGCCCTTTACTGTTAAAGACAAAGACATACGTAGCCCGGTGACAGAGTTTCTCTTCTCTCATCTGTCTTCTGGGCAAAGCGCCAAGCACATGGTTGCTTTCATCGACAATGATGATCTTTTCTGATGCAGACTGAAGTTCTGAGTTGGATGGCATAAATACCAGGCTCCGGATGTTCGTTTTATTTTACCGTGAAACACGTTCAGGCAATCGCAGCTCTCTGTTTCTTTGAGAGCACAATAGGATGAACGAGCTCCTGAAAGTTCTGCCACCCCATCAACAGAAAGTTCCGATGAATCACCACTGTCGAAATCTACGATGTCTCCCCCTTCGGAGAGTCAACTATGCATACAGGCAGACCAAACAAATCCCCGAAACGGGATGGCAACCCGTTGAAAAAGTCACGTGGTGATGTTTCAGGCAACCACCCACTAATCTTTGTTGAGCCATTTTCAATACCTCCGGCAAAGAAAGGCCCCAGGTAAGATGAGTGCGTGAACGTCATCATTCGGCTCATGGAAAAGTGTTAACATTCCCAATTTGTCAGAGGATGGTTAATCCGTCAAGACTGAAAAAATGTCTTCTATCCACATATAATGAGACTGTGGCGGATTGCAAAACACGGCCATGAGGTCAGAAACACTTTGCTATTCAAATCGCTGGACGATATTCACGATAAAAAAAACCAGGGGGTATCATGACCGCCAGAAATACTGTTTCTACCATTGTTAACCCTGTAGGCTCCATGCGTGTTCTCTCAAACCTTGAGGTCAGCAGCCTTCAGGACACCAGTCAGAAAGGGTTACATCGTTTGTTCCGGCAATGCGCCCTGGCCATACTCAACTGTGAACAGGAAGGTGATAACACCGAAGAAATCATGGAGCAATTCCAGGACTTTGACATTCGTATTGTTCAGGAACACCGCGGATTAAAGCTGGAATTGATTAACGCTCCCGCCGATGCCTTTGTCGCTGGAAAACTGATTCGCGGTGTCCGGGAAAACCTCTTCTCCGTCCTGAGAGATATTCTCTATGTGTCGTCTCACATTACAGAGAACCCACGTTTCACTGCAGACAGCTCCACTGATATCACTCATCTGGTTTTCCAGATTCTCAGACATGCCGATGCTTTTATTACCAAGCAGGTTCCCAGTATTGTGGTGTGTTGGGGCGGTCACTCCATAGCCCGACATGAATATGAATACACCAAGAAAGTGGGCTACCAACTGGGCCTTCGGGGCATGAATATCTGCACTGGTTGTGGTCCCGGTGCTATGAAGGGCCCCATGAAAGGGGCTTATATCGGTCATGCCAAGCAGCGAATATCCCGTGGTCGATTCATTGGCTTAACTGAACCGGGCATTATCGCGGCTGAATCACCCAACCCTATTGTCAACGAGCTGATTATCCTGCCGGATATTGAAAAGCGTCTGGAGGCCTTTGTTCGTCTAGGTCATGGCATCACCGTTTTTCCGGGCGGGCCGGGAACCTGTGAGGAAATTCTGTACATTCTTGGCATTCTACTCAACCCTGCCAACAGGGATATTCCTTTCCCACTGGTTTTCACTGGACCGGAAGCTGCCAGAGAATATTTTGAAAAAATTGATATATTTATCGGCAAAACTTTAGGGAAGGAAGCCCAATCACGCTACCAGATCATTATCGATGACCCTCTGGAAGTTAGTCGGGTTATGAGAAGTGGACTGGAGCAAGTTACCCGCTACCGCAGGAAGCATGGAGACGCCTACTACTTCAACTGGTTGCTTAAGATTGACGAGGACTTTCAAACGCCCTTTGACCCAACCCATGAAAACATGGCAAACCTCGAGCTGAATACCGAACTACCTCCCCACTTTCTGGCGGCTAACCTTCGTCGCGCCATGTCAGGTATTGTGGCAGGCAATATAAAAGAAGAAGGCGTTTGCCAGATCAGAGCAAAAGGCCCGTATCAGTTAAAGGGAGAGCCTGAGCTTATGAAACAGGTCGATAGCCTGCTTCAGTCTTTTGTAGAGCAATTCAGAATGAAGCTGCCAGGCAGTCACTATGTGCCCTGCTACGAGATCAAAAGTTAAACAATACCGCTTTGGAAAGCGAAGTAATTTATCTTCGCTTTCTTACTTTTTTTGACACATTGAAAACATAAAAAATCTCTTACCTGAGCATTTTACGTTAAAACTCGCGACGCTAATGATGTCCGCTAGCATTTTCCGTCAGCCACTTAATGAGGCGGATCTAAAATTATCAATGATTTTCTCGTTGAGACACGATCTCAGAAATTTATTCATCTCAGCTGTGTCTGCTGCTGTATAGAAGTCAAGCATCAACTGGTTAAACTCTTTCTGACGTTTTGCTGGAACATTGATAATAGGAAACCCATGTGAAAGCAAAATACCATTCATCATGAATCGCCCCATGCGCTTATTCACATCCCAGAAGAACTGTGCTCTTGCCATTCTCAGAAAAGCCGTTATTGCCATATCATAAACATCATAATAACCAGCAATTTCTGACTCAATCTCAGCCCAGACATTATCAAGCTCTTTGGATGAGGGAGGTTCATATTCTGATCCACTAATCGTTACGTTACCCGTTCTAAAAGCCCCCCACATCAGTGCTTCTTCTTTGCCTGCAATGTTGTGAACTGCCAAAGCAACACCTTTGGAAAAATAGAACTTACCTTCAGAAACCAGGGCAAACAGATATTTCCAGGCCTCTGCCTGATTTAAAGCCATATTCTGATCACTTATCTTATAACCCCCAACAGTAATTCCATCTAATAATGTTTGAATTTCCGGTAGAGTCATCGCAACACCTTCAAGGTTTACGGCATCATGCACCAAAGAAGGAAGATCACGAACGGCAAGCTGCCTGGCCATCCCACGATCAGGGGTCATTCCCCAAACTGTATCTTTTGCCGTTGTCATTTACTCATCCCAAGCATGGTGGTGGAAATTCCCACATTATATCTGCACGAGTTCTGATCGTCATGCAACTCGCAAAGTTTGACTAAGCATGGTATAGACTTGTCTCAGGTACGCCGCAAGTGCGGTTCTCTGAATTTTTTATTAAGTGCTCCTGGCACTTTGTTAGTAATAATCTGCAAACTAACGATTGTTTAATACCCTAAAAGCTAAGTTCATAAAATAATGGAGTAGGTGGAGATATCCACGTACAACCAACTGTTACTCATGATAAATTTGCTCGATACATGAAGTCTCCACTATTAGCAGCCTAACCCTCTACTATTAACTGTTGTTAAAAATGGGGGGGGGGAGGGGGAGTGAATTACTCTGACTCAGCGACTCAAAACGCTTAATAATTGATGATTTGAAACATATGTGGGAATTACGTCCTAAACTATTAGTAACCTTTATATTCAAGGAGTGAACAAAAAAATGTCTCAGTTAATTGAGGAATTCAAAAACGAACATCTGCAAATCAGTGACTTACTTTTACAAGCACGTGAAGTTGGCATTGGTAACCAGCAAGGTCAGAATTTAATACTCTCCGCCAAAAAAATGCTGTTGGCCCATTTAAACAAAGAAGATAAGTACCTTTATCCTGTATTGAGAGAAGCCGCTGAGAATGATGAAAGCCTGAAGTCTACCCTGACTGACTATGCACTTGATATGGATAAGATTTCCGCCGAAGTGATGATTTTTTTCAGCCTGTATGAAAATAACGATAATACTATTGAAAACTTTCAGCAGGACTGCAACAACATTTTAAGGGCATTGAGCAAGCGAATTACTAAAGAAGAAGCAGTTCTCTACAAGACTTACGACAAAATCAAAGGCGCCTGAAGCCACCCGCTTAAATGATCGGCTGATTCCCGGCCGATCATTATTCCTTTTCAGAAGAATACAAATCCTGGCAGCACAACACCAAGGATCATCCGGAATAGAAAAAATGGCATGCGCCCGATACGGATGTCGTCATCCTCCCCAGTGTAAAGGATGGTGTTTCCTACTATCAGACGGCAATGCAATGCCGCAGTGTAGCGGGTCTCATTACTTACGACCTGTGTTTTGGTAATTCATTTATTCCCTTTTGTTAATTGCCTACAGTGGTAGGGGCAATGGAGGTCTTTATGGAAAACTTGTATGACACTGATTTTTTCACGTGGTCCTATCATCAAGCCGAGCTGATCAGGCAAGGTCATTTCGTGTAACTCAACTGGGACAACCTGATCGAGGAAGTTGAAGACATAGGCAAGGCTCGATACCGAACCTTACGGAGTCGTCTGGAACAGCTATTTTTGTATTTGCTCAAATGGCAGATGCAGTCGGAAAAGAACGAGCTGCACGATATGAAACAGTGGCACCGGTCTTCTGGAGGCGATGGAACAAGGTAATTGTGTTGGATATTGTGTTGTGAGTAACTGACACCTGAATCAGTGGCAGCTTTCAGATAGACAAAACCTCAGGCTGTGACTCTATTTCAAAAACTGATGAGGTTTTTATAGATCATTTTACCAGTCGATAAGAAGAAAAAAATCTCCCATTAACAAAGAGACTTTCTGATGTCATAACAAAAGGTTTTATTAATGTTTGTACTGTTTTAGATCCAAGAAATAATTCACCGATAGAAGGGGTATGTCATGATTTTGCTTATTATTTACACTTTGGGCTTCCGATTTTAAAGTCCACGAGATATAACACTCATGACTCTTTTTACCAATCACTTTCGAACATAAAGGTCAATGAATTTACTGGAGAAAAGGATCTGATCTTTGGAGATATTGTACAAATAACAAGCCAACCTTCCAATACTGGAGATAAACCTTTAGTTTTTCATAGTATGGTTTATATCGGTGATGGCAAATACATTAATAAACTTTCTAACCTGGATATTTACATCCAGGATCTTGAGTCAATATTAGATACTTTTGAAACGTGGAAAAAAGGAATACTAAGGATTGTTAGGGATGTCAGCAGATGACGCCTGTTCTCATGAATCAAGATTGTTCACCATGAGATTACTTTCACTCAATACTTGCGGCAATAATCACTAATGTACGAGAAAAACCGGCACAACAAGGGCTTTACCGACCGGCCCAACCATTATTCACCAAATTTATACCAAAGATTGCGGGCTTCACTTAACTTGAATAACGCTATCCGATATACTGCCCGCGCCCGGTTGGCTGAAGAAGCAATGGTTACAGTTCTTTTCACTGCTAATCTGTAAAGAATAATTCCCACCGGTATACGATGCCTGCACACATCGCCATGGGCATGAAAGTAATCTAAAGTGAACTCCTGTTCTGGAGGAGGAGCAGTGGTATCCGTCAGAGCTTTCTTCTCTACCCGCCCAGCCATATTGTGCAGGACCTACATTCACAGGAACATCAGCAACTGTCTGGCCCACCGCTGTAGAGATTACGGGAAAAGTGACCGGACAGGCCGCACAGATGATGAGGGTTGATCCGTGCTAGAAGCCTACAGAAAACATGTCGAAGAGCGTGCAGCAGAGGGTGTCCCACCAAAGCCACTGAGCGCTGAGCAAGTCACCGGACTGGTAGCCTTGCTGAAAACCCCGCCAGTCGGAGAAGAAGAGTATCTGCTGGACCTGCTGGAAAACCGCATTCCGCCCGGCGTAGACGAAGCTGCTTACGTAAAAGCCGGTTTCCTGTCCGCCATTGCCAAAGGCGAAGCAGAATCCCCACTGCTGGATAAAAATAAAGCGGTTGAACTGCTGGGCCTGATGCACGGTGGCTACAACATTGAGACGCTGGTAGAACTGCTGGACAGCACCGAACTGGCGGAGCTGGCTGCAGAACAACTGAAAAGCACCCTGCTGGTGTTTGATGCTTTCCACGACATCGAAGAGAAAAGCAAGGCCGGAAACGCACACGCCAAGGCTGTTCTGAAGTCCTGGGCAGATGCCGAGTGGTTCACCCAGCGCCAGACGGTTCAGGAAAGTATCAAGGTTGCCGTCTTCAAGGTGTCTGGTGAAACCAACACCGATGACCTTTCTCCTGCACCAGATGCCTGGTCTCGTCCCGATATTCCGGTTCATGCCCGTGCCATGTACAAAATGACGCGCGACGGTTTGGAACCTGAAGAGCACGGCGTGATCGGCCCTCTGCAGCAGATCGACAAAATCAAGGCAAAAGGCCTGCCCGTTGCCTTCGTGGGCGATGTAGTGGGTACCGGCTCTTCGCGTAAGTCCGCTACCAACTCGGTATTATGGTTCTTTGGTGATGACATTCCGGGTGTGCCAAACAAGCGTGCCGGCGGTATCTGTATTGGCGGTAAAGTAGCACCTATCTTCTTTAACACTATGGAAGATGCTGGCGCTCTGGTTTTTGAAGCCCCCGTTGATAAGCTGGGCATGGGGGATGTGATTGAAATCCGTCCATACGACGGCAAAATCCTGTCTGAATCCGGTGAAGTGCTGTCTGAATTCGACTTCAAATCCGACGTCATCCTGGACGAAGTTCAAGCAGGCGGCCGCATTAACCTGATCATAGGCCGTGGTTTGACTGACCGTGCCCGTGAAGCTCTGGGTCTGGGACACTCTGATATTTTCCGTCGTCCTGTTGCTCCCAAAGCCTCCGACAAAGGTTTTACCCTGGCCCAGAAAATGGTTGGCAAGGCCTGCGGTGTTGAAGGCATTCGCCCTGGCACCTACTGCGAGCCCAAAATGACCACCGTAGGTTCTCAGGACACTACGGGTCCAATGACCCGCGACGAACTGAAAGACCTGGCTTGTCTGGGCTTCTCTTCCGATCTGGTGATGCAGTCTTTCTGTCACACAGCAGCTTATCCAAAGCCTGTTGATGTTGAAACTCACCACACTCTGCCAGACTTCATCATGAACCGTGGCGGTGTGTCCCTGCGCCCGGGCGACGGTATCATCCACAGTTGGCTGAACCGCATGCTGCTGCCTGACACGGTCGGTACCGGAGGGGACTCTCACACCCGTTTCCCACTCGGTATTTCCTTTCCTGCTGGTTCCGGTCTGGTAGCCTTTGCTGCGGCTACCGGTGTTATGCCTCTGGATATGCCTGAGTCCATTCTGGTCCGCTTCAAGGGCGAAATGCAGCCCGGCATCACCCTGCGTGATCTGGTTCACGCCATTCCTCTTTACGGTATCAAGCAAGGTCTGCTGACGGTTGAGAAGAAAGGCAAGAAGAACGCTTTCTCTGGCCGCATTCTGGAAATCGAAGGTCTCGAGAGCCTGACAGCGGAACAAGCTTTCGAATTGTCTGACGCTTCTGCTGAACGTTCTGCTGCCGGTTGTACCATCACGCTTTCTGAAGAGTCCATCGCCGAATACCTGAAATCAAATGTGACGATGCTGCGCTGGATGATCAGCGAAGGTTATGGTGACCCTCGTACTCTGGAGCGCCGTGCTCGCAAGATGGAAGAGTGGCTGGCTAATCCGACGATGATGCGTGCGGATGCTGACGCTGAATACGCTGAAGTGATTGAAATAGACCTGTCTGAAATCAAAGAGCCTATCCTGTGTGCTCCTAACGATCCAGATGATGCCCGTACACTGTCTGACGTGGCAGGCGACAAGATTGACGAAGTTTTCCTGGGCTCCTGCATGACCAACATCGGTCACTTCCGCGCGGCCGGTAAACTGCTGCAGCAGAACAAGGAGCCTCTGCAAACCCGCTTCTGGATGTCTCCTCCTACCAAGATGGACAAGGCCCAGCTGGAAGAAGAAGGCTACTATAGCATTTATCAGGACAGCGGTGTTCGCACCGAAATTCCGGGCTGCTCATTGTGTATGGGTAACCAGGCACGTGTAGAACCAGGCGCCACTGTGCTGTCTACTTCTACCCGTAACTTCCCGAACCGTCTCGGTGATGGCGCTAACGTATACCTCTGCTCTGCCGAGCTGGCTTCTGTGGGCGCGATTCTGGGCAAAATCCCTACGGCTGAAGAGTACATGGAATACGCACAAAATCTGGATTCCATGTCCAGTGAAGTCTACCGTTACCTGAACTTTGATCAGGTAGAGTCCTATCAGAAGGCCGCCGATGAGGTTATCGCTAAAGCAAGCTGATCAATGACCTGGTTGTCGTCACAAGATCCCCGCCATTGTGCGGGGATTTTTTTTCTAACTCTGAATGCCAGAAGTGTGATCGATGGGAGAATTGACGCTGTATTTCAAACCAGCATAAAAATTCGTTGGAAAGTCGACAACTTTTCCGGCCAACTCTGTCAGCCAACCTTGCCAGATACCTTTCAGCCCTGTGAATCCCTATCAGGGATGAACTGATTATACTTAAGACTATCGGTAGATTTTCTGGCTCAAGCATGATTCCAACGTCTGATTCGGTCAGTTCAGCATCCAACTGGCAGCTTTTCAAAAGCTGGGTAAAACATAAACTGCGCTCAGCCTTTACCTGGAACCGGAAAACCCGGGTACTGGAAGACCCTGCAGCCTTGCTTCAGGAAGCCAGGGCCAGAGGCGACAACCCTTATTCAGGAATAAAACTTCGAAACATCAAACGGGATGAAAATCCACAGCCTCAGATCAATAGAACCGCCCAACATTACAGAAATGACTTTGCCCGTATTGGTATTGATGTCAGTTCACTGGCCGAAGAGACTGACCTCTTTTTGGAGCTTCAGTACAAACTGCTAACCCGGGCCAAGAGCCTGCAATCCAAAATCTACAAACAGGGAATGCTGGAAGATATGCAGGCCTGCTCCAGGCTTGTGAATCGAGTGATCGCCGGTGACTGGCCAGCTGTCCTGGATGATCTTACTCCGGACCACCCTACTGAAGGGATCCACGAATTGGTGGATTTTGTCAGACCTCTTCAACTTTTGCTCACCCCCCCGAAAGAACAATCGACCATCACCCAGGTACAAACGGATGTCAAAATACCTTCCGACCAATTGTTGGGAAAAGAAGTCTTTTTGATGTCCGGGGATATCAGCCTGATGAATGAGTTACGCAACCCACCGATTGAAGTCATTGCCTGTCCCTACACCCCCATGGGATCACCCAACGAAACAGCTTTACTGAGTCAGCTTTCCGAGATTGATCCCGGCCTGTCAAGAAAAGGGTTTCGGGAAGCCATTAAAAAGATGAAACCGGGGCTGGCCGCCATTACAGCCAGCCCCGCTTTGCAGTGCAGAGGCTTCAGTCATATGGTACATGCCATACTTCCTAAGGCTGAGTCCGGGACTGTTCATTCAGAATTAGTCAGCGCCTACCAATCGGCCATCGAAGCCGCTCACAGGAAAAACCTGTCGAGCATCGCTATCCCCATCTTCAGCTCTGAACTGAATCTTACCCCTCAAAGAGCGGCGACTGTCGCTTGTATTGCTGTCAGCCGATACATGAGCAGCCACACTTATGGAACCAGACCGCCCAAAGTCTATCTGGTTTGCCCCAGCACAGAGGAAGGTCAGAAAATCCAGGGATATATTAACCATTACTTGAGCCAGAAGATGCCGAAGCCTCCTGTGCAAGACTCTCCCTGACTCTAAAAACGAGTCAGAAGCCGCTTCAGCTCGTGCATTTCCGAACCATTTTCCCCATAAGCTGCTTGTATATAAGCCTCACAAAAAGACATCACAGGCTCTGCGAGCGTATCATCTGATTTGGAGATACGGCGTGCAAAACTCAACTCTGCTTCGCCATCTCTCGGGACAAAACCTTTTCTGGCCATTTTTTTAAGGAAGCGGGCATAGAGTTTCTGCAGTGGAGGTAGCGACTGCCGACGATACAATAAAGTCAGCGATAATACGGCCAATATCAAGCTTACCCCCAGCGCCAGAGCCGTCGCCTGCCGCCAGTAAAAATCTTTATCGCCCAGCAGGCTTCTCAGAAACGCCTCCTGTTGATCCTGCTTGAAGTTCACGACCGACCTCTGCCATTGATATTCTGCTTTCTCAAAGACCAGCCTGACTCTGTTAATAATGCCTGACTGACGATAACGATAGAGAGATAATGGACTGTCTGGCAAAAAAGTTTCGGCAGGGCCAATAGCTGCTTCCAGGCCAGATGCTATTCTCTGGGGTGAAACTGCGGCGGTAGGATCAAACCTCAACCATCCTTGCCCTGCCACCCAGATTTCAGCCCAGGCATGAGCATCGAACTGTCGGACCTGAATCAGGTTTTCATCTTCCTTGAACTCTCCGCCCTGATAGCCACCGATGACTCTGGCCGGAACACCTGCTGCTCTCATCAAATAAACAAATGCACCCGCATAATGGGCACAAAAACCTCGCCGACCTTCAAACAGAAATTGATCAATCGTGGAACTTTGATCGTACAAAGGTGGGGAAAGGGTATAGTAGAAGTCATCCTGACGAAACAGCGACAGTAGTCGACCCGCCATTTTCACGGGATCCTCACCGGCCTGGTTGAACAGTCTAAGCGCATATTGCCGACTTCTATCATTTCCGACTACCGGAATCCGGGTATTCAACTCAACAAGCCAGCCAGGCATAGAGACAGATCGAGCCCGGGGCAACATCCCATCCAGGGAGTACAGCAGTCGACTGTCAACCGGTTGCTCCGATGCCAGCCTCATTGTCCTGTAGAAATAACTTTTTTCAGCCACTGTACCGACAGCTCCCAGGGAGTACATCCATGGTTTTCCGGTAGGCTCCATCATGACTTCATATTGATAACTTCCCAGACGATTCTTCCACCACCCTTCAGTAACAGGCTGCTTACTGACCCAATTTTTCTGCGACATAGCGGCAACAGAAAACAGCTTGTCCGTCTGCTTCCAAGTCTTGCCATCAAACTGATCCAGCACCACAGCCCGCCAGTATCTTTGCTGAGCGGGTGGCACATCAGCTGCAAAGCGGGCACGAAACACCAATTCATCTGAACGACTGAGTCTTGCTATATCGCCCGGAGTCATGGCATCGGTTAAACCGACTCTGCCACTGTTATCAGGAAGAGGTACTGACCAAAGCGGCCCCATGCGAGGTACCAGGATAAACAGAAGAATGGTTAAAGGAGCCGCCTGAAAAGCCAGAAGACCTGCAAACCTGATACTCGATACAACAGGTGTCGTATCCATTTCCCGGAACAAACCTTGCTGAGCCGCAATCAACATGACCAGACAAAACATAAGGTATAGCGTCTGTAATAACGTCTGGGAAAACAGAACGGCTGTTGCCACCAGAAAATAGCCGATGTAAACGACAACGAGCGCATCCCGCTGGCTTCTCATTTCCAGTAGTTTGAGTGCATACCCTGCGGCCAGAATAGAGACCGATGATTCCAGGGATATCAATGGCCTGAAACTGACCACCACCGAAACAAGAGCAATCAGGATCAGCCCCAGGCGCAATAAAAAAGGTGGCCAATGCCCTCTACCCTGCAAAATGGCAATCCGCCAGCCTGCGGAAAGACAACCTGTCAGAATAATAAGCAACGGAACTTGCTTCCAAATGGGGAACAAGACTGAAAGAAGTGCGGCAATTAACCACAATGTTGAGGTCCTGCTCACCTGAGCATCACTCAGCACGTTCACCTCCGGACCTTTTAATACCCGGAGCCCTATCAGAGCCAGAAGCAAATAACGCCAGAGTTTCAAGGCACTCTTTTGAATGCTTGTGCCCTATATTGGCAGCCAACTCTGTTCCGGGAACGGACAAACTGTATGGTCTGTTACTGGCTTCACATTCCAGACACCATCCAGCCAAAACAGAGAGTTTATCTTCCAGACTTACACCGGGATTATGCTGCAGGCAGAGCTTAACCTGATGACCTAAAGGTTCCTCAAACAGCTTGGTATTCAGCTCACTGGTTCTCGCATAGCCTTTCCAATCAACATGACCCGGAAGATCCGTCTCTTTATAACGGCGAAAACCGGCAAAATCATCCTGCCCTGATCGTGTTTGTCTACCGGTCTCCTCTCCTACTCCCAGCAGACTTGGAACAGGGTGGGAAAAATCAGCCCTGGGATAGATCAGGGTGTGCATTTCCAGCTGGACCCAGCTCCATGCCCTGCAAAACCCCAGAGGGTACACACTCTCTACTTTCATCCTGCCCGGACGAAACCAGCCTCTGGATATTGCTTTTACCTGCAGAGTGAAGTCCTGATTGGTTTCGAATGAGTAGGTCACCTGCTCATTTTCAGGCCAGCCTAATCGCACAGATTGTCGCCCCCGGCCCCCTGACTGCAACTGCAGATGAACTGATATCAAGTCTCCTGCATGACCCGAATCAGCAGACTTTGAAACCAGAGTCATCCCCGCAAGATTTTTCCAGGTGTGAAGAATGGAAAGCATAAACAGACTGACCATAAAAAAGGACAGGCCAAAGGCCAGACTGTTAGCATAATTGGCCGCCAGTATAAAAATGAGTACAGCAACAGACAGCCAGATATAGCCCCCTATTGTGGGCAGGATAAATATCCGCTGTTGATCCAGAGTCACCCTTGGCGCTGGTGGAATGCGTCGATCCAGCCATTGGTGATATCGCTGTCTGATAGCGGCTGCTGGCATACGTTTCATCCCATGATGTGAGTGCCAGTCAGCAACTCCCTGACCGATTGACTCTTTTCTTTCGCCTTTAACCGGTGATCGGCAACAGGGACAAACACAGCCTGAACATCTTCGGGAATAACATAGTCCCGACCTTCCATCCAGGCCCAGGCTTTTGCAGCCGCTATCAACGCCAGACCTGCTCGTGGCGAGAGCCCAACATTGAAATAACCCACCTCTCTGGTTCGTGAAATAAGCCTCATTACATAATCCAGCAACATCTCCCCGACATGTCCCCGGGCTGATTCATTCTGAGCTTTGATCAATTGATCGGCATTGAAGATCGCAGGCAGCGCATCCATTTCCACCCTGCCGGCTTCGCCTTTCAAAATGGCTTTCTCTGATTCGGGGTCAGGATAGCCCAGCTCCAATCTCATCAAGAATCGGTCGAGCTGGGATTCTGGCAAAAGAAAAGTGCCTTCCTGATACACAGGATTCTGGGTTGCCACCACGAAAAAAGGTTCGGGTAAGGATTGTGGCTGTCCATCGACCGAGACTTGGCGCTCCTCCATGGCTTCAAGCAAGGCACTTTGCGTTCTGGGTGAAGCCCTGTTGATTTCATCCGCCAGCAACAACTGGGAAAAAACCGGTCCCGGCTGAAAGGTAAAGTTGGCGGTATTTTTATCAAAAACGGTAACCCCGGTAATATCGGCGGGTAACAAATCACTGGTAAACTGCACGCGTTGATAACCTAAGCCCATGACCCGAGCCAGTGCATGAACCAGCGTTGTTTTACCCATTCCGGGCAGATCTTCGATGAGCAGATGACCACGGGCAAGAAGACAACACACCGCAAGCCGAATTTCCAGATCCTTGCCTCGGATAATCGTATTCAGAGCATGAATACATTGATTGACTTCACTCATTAATAGGGAACCGTTATTATTCTTTGAAGGCCTTGATTTTTATAGTAAAAAACATTGATCGCAGAGTAGAACAATGTTTTTTGTGTTCAAAGCTTTTTTATCGGTCAATCGACACAAAAGGACAGAATTCCTTTTCTGCTCCAGGGGGGCTGATTTAAAGCAGGGCTAACCCCCTATCAAGATCCGCCTTCAGATCTTCGAGGTTTTCAAGACCCACAGCAACCCGGATCAAATTCTCAGTAATACCGGCCCTTGCTTTGTCTTCCTCAGAGAGACGACAGTGTGTCGTGGTGGCCGGATGAGTGATCGTAGTGCGGGTATCCCCGAGATTAGCCGTTCTGGAAATAAAAGTTACGGCATTCATCACTGTCCAGGCCTGTTCCCGGCCGCCTTTCACTTCAAACGCAAGAACACCGCCAAAGGCTTTCTGTTGACGCTTTGCCAGAGTGTGACCAGGGTGCGACTCAAGGCCACTGTAGTGTACCTTTTCGACAGCAGGATGCTCGTCCAGCCAACGTGCCAGTGCCATTGCATTGCGACAATGGGCACCTACCCTCAGGTTCAGTGTTTCAAGAGACTTGTAGAAATTCCAGGCATTAAAAGGGCTCATTGAAGCGCCAGCCGCCCGTTGCCAGAGATGCATCTCACTGATCAGATCTTTGCTGCCGACAGCCACTCCCCCCATGCAGCGTCCCTGACCATCGATAAACTTGGTAGTAGAGTGGACAACAATATCTGCGCCAAGCTTCAAAGGCTGCTGAAGAGCCGGTGTACAGAAGCAATTATCAACCATCAGCAAAGCATCATTCTCATGAGCAATGGCGGCCATGATTTCCAGATCGACTACTTCACCCAAAGGGTTTGAAGGCGTTTCCAGAAAAAGAAGGCGCGTTTCAGGGCACATCGCATCTCGCCATTGCTGGTAATCCGTGAAATCAACAAAAGTCGTTTTTACACCAAATTTGCCCAGGTATTTCGCAAAAATGGTGACCGTTGTTCCAAAAACACTGCGAGAGCAGATTACATGATCGCCGGCTTTCAACAATCCCATGCACATGCCCAGGATAGCCGCCATGCCTGAGGAGGCGGCACAGGCCAGCTCTCCCCCTTCAAGGGCTGCCATGCGGTCTTCAAACATTTTCACCGAAGGGTTGGTATAGCGTGAGTAAACATTGCCCTGCTCATCACCGGCAAACACTGCCCGGGCCTGCTCAGCACTGTCGTAAGTAAAGCTGGAAGTCAGGTAAATAGCTTCACTGTGCTCTCTTTCACCGCTGCGAATGACACCTGTCCTGATAGCCTGAGTTTCAAACGCCCACTGATCCTGATTATTACTTACGTCGTTATCTTTCATTTCTGATCCTATATACCGCTCTGGGCTGTTTATGAGCTTAAAATCCCAAGGTTCCGGGTATATGTCTTGCTGAGACTTTTCGATGCAGCGTGGGAAAACCTTCAGCCAGACCTATCCCAGATGGCTGACAAGGCCAACGATAACGAAAAAAAACCGCAGTTGACAGTAGAAATAACCACCCTGGCTACTGAGTTTTCAGAAGATAAAAGAAAATTCCCGACCCCTGAATGTGGTAATCTGGGAATACGATGATTAATGGTTAACATGGTTAGATACCTAACCGTTTTCACCCATGGCTGTTCAGGAAAAACAGAATGCCCCCTCACCTGCTTTTGATTGATGCTCTTAATCTTATCCGAAGAGTACACGCTGCTGTCAGGGCTCCTGATGAAGACAGCCAGATAGACGGAGCTATTTCAGCCACCGTCGCTTCACTAACAAGAGCCATAAAAGAAACATCGCCAACCCACTGCCTGATGGTTTTCGATGGTAATCCTCCTACCTGGAGACATAATCTTTTCCCTGATTATAAAAAGGGCCGCAAGCCCATGCCCGAACCATTAAGAAAAAGGCTGGGAGATTTTAACCGGGCTTTCCTGAACATGGGGGTAAGAACATTCAGAAAGTCGGGTCTGGAAGCAGATGACGTTATTGCTTCTGTGGCCTCCAAGGCATCAAAAGCCAATGTCGAAACCACCATACTTTCAACAGACCGTATTTTTCTGCAACTGCTGAATGCTCCTCAGATAAAGCTGCGTGATCATTTCCAGAAATTCGATTATCAGAGAGATAGCGTCCAAAAACTTTATGGCTTTGGAGCAGACAGGCTAACCCAGTTCTGGGCCATTGCAGGTGTGGGAGATGTGCCCGGAGTTCAGGGTGTGGGAGATAAAGGAGCCACCTCCCTGATGTTGGAACATCAGGAAATAAGTAATATCTTTTTGTTGGGAGAGGAGTCTAAAGGGGCAGCAGGGAAAGTAGTAAAGCAGAAAGATCAGGCATTGTTAAGCTTGAAACTGGCGACTCTGGCTTGTGATCTTGAGGTTGGGGTGAGGATGAAAGATTTGAGGTATGGATCTGTATCTGAAGAATAATTTTTTAAGAAGAAACCTTATTAATCAAAATTTCTATAAAACTGATCGATTACATCATCGAGTGTATTATCAAAATCATCGGATATCTCAATCCGCCCCTTCAGAGCACCAAAACCTCTACTTTCAGGTTACTCTTCGTGAGGAACCAATCTCATAACAGGCTTATTTCTCTGTGTGATAATGATATCGGCATCCTCTTCAATTGCCAGTCTGACAAGTTCTGACAACCTGCTTTTTGCCTCACGCATTCCAACTGTAATTTGCTGTGAACCTGACATTGACATAAATGACTCCCTTGCTAATTAAACCAGACTCAGATTAGCCCCTACTAGCAGCCTGTCGGACTTAAGCGTCCGTAGCGAGGATTGCAAGAAATTGAGG
>NZ_JAHHPQ010000386.1:0-4222 GCF_024606245.1 Endozoicomonas sp. SESOKO2 | reverse complement strand
ATGTTGTTGCCGCAGAAAAGACGGGGAATGTTGCTGGGTATTCTGGATCTGGAGAATGTCCGGGTTGACGATATCATGGTACCCCGAAATGAAATTTTCGGGATTGATATTGACGATGACATCAAGGATATCCTGGAGCAGTTAAGAGCCTGTCAGCACACCCGTTTGCCGGTCTATCGCGGTGATGTAAACAATCTTGTGGGTATGTTGCATATGAGAAAGGTAGCTCGATTGCTCAGTCAGGAAGAAGTCAATAAAGCAATTCTGCTGCAGGAAACAACGGAGCCATACTATGTACCCGAAAGTACTCCCCTGCATACTCAGCTGTTTAATTTTCAGAAATCTAAAGAGCGTGTCGCACTGGTGGTCGATGAATATGGCGATATTCTTGGCCTGGTGACGCTGGAAGATATCCTGGAAGAAATTGTGGGTGATTTTACCACCGATGTATCCGACTCCAGTCAAGATATTACCCCTCAGGAAGACGGTAGCTACATCATTGATGGTTCGGCCTCTGTAAGAGATATTAACCGTTCTCTGGGTTGGAAGTTGCCCACTGAGGATGCAAGGACGATCAACGGTTTGATCACCGAGATGATGGAGTTTATTCCGGAATCCAGTGTTTGTCTCAAGATAGGTGGCTACCGGTTTGAGATTATGCAGGTCAAGGACAACCGGGTAAAAGCAGTGAAGATTTTCACTGCTTAACTTGAATGATTAATTTCGCTGAATGAATTTTGGTTTTCGCCAGCCCGAGGGTTAGCGATTTTGCGGGTGGCTGTGGCTGGCATGAAACTGAGGTGCATCCAGTGGAATGGTGGTGTTCAATCCCACGTTCAGAAATTCTACCAGCATTATGGCGGTCAACCCCCAGATCAGATATTCACCGTATTGATACGAGGGCATGGAGTAGGTTTTTTCGTTCATACTCCAATGGTGAAACTGTAGATTGTCCGGATTGGTGAGAAAGTCCAGTGGAACGTGAAAAATGCGGTCCAGCTCTTCAATATTGGCGCTGAGCGACAAGTTTTCCGGCACAGAGCCGATGACAGGGATCACTTTGATACCGAAGCGGGAAATGACCGGCCCCATAGTGCCCAGAATCTGAACTGAAGATGGTTTCAGGTCTATCTCTTCCTGGGATTCTCTCAGGGCGGTATGGATCAGGTCACGATCGTCGTCTTCTCGTTTGCCGCCGGGAAATGCCACTTCTCCGCTGTGTTTGTTCAGGTGAGTAGCCCTTCGGGTCAGGATGATTTCGGTGGCCTGTCCCTGGTTATTGGTCACCAGAGGTACAAGAACGGCGGCTTCCGGAAGAGGGGTGTCTATACTTCTTGGCTGATGTTTGTGGAGTCTTCGCTCAATATCTGTAATCAACATATAACACGGGAATCTCTGGCTTTCACGGCGACATTCAGATGCTTAAAAAACAGAATGGCATTGGAAAAGGCGCCGTTGGAACATTGTTATTATCGACCTTGGATACCAGACTGCCTGTAACACCGGGCAGGGCTATCATTCCTTAGGTGCAACGCTGTTTTTTCGTGCTTTAAAAAGATCATAACACAGATGTTTTTTACAGCGTGCTCCATCTGGTAAAGAAATGTTATGCATTTTCTACGCCAATTTTGATTAAAGTGACTTCGGTTATGAATCGGGTTAAGGTGAAGAAAGATTTTCATAGTTAGAAGGAAAAACAGTGAATTTCTGCAGTGAATGTGGTGCTAAGGTCAGTAAGAAGATCCCCTGTGGCGATAACCGATTACGTGATGTTTGTGACGACTGTGGCAAAATTCACTATCAAAATCCGCTAATCGTCGCAGGTTGTCTGCCGGTCTACGAAGGTAAAGTGCTCCTCTGCAAACGCGCTATCGAACCGCGCAGGGGGTACTGGACATTGCCCGGCGGTTTCATGGAGCTGGGAGAAACCCTCGAACAGGCTGCCCTTCGGGAAACCATGGAAGAGGCCGGAGCAGAGGTTACGCTCCAATCATTGTATACCCTGTTTAATATTGTTCATGTGAGCCAACTCTCGGTATTTTTTCTGGCTCATCTTGATAAACCTGAGTTCTGCGCCGGTGAAGAGAGTGAAGCAGTAGCTCTTTTCAGCGAAGAAGATATTCCATGGGATGAATTGGCTTTCAATACCATCAGTCGTACCCTTCGCCATTACTTCAGTGATCGTCAAACAGGTTGTTTTCCTCAGCGGATGGAAGATATCGCACTGCCTGACCGCAGAGTGCTTTCTTAACTAAAGGATTATCCTACATCAGGTTGGAGCAGCGTGAACGACAGGCCGGAAATTACCGATCAGCAGTTAGTGAAGCTGGCAGGCGGGAAAGCTTTTTCCCAGGGGAAGGGATACTACCAGGAAGGCCGGGTCGGAGAGCTGTCGCTTCAGGGTGAGAGAGTATCTGCCAAGGTCATGGGTAGCGTGGTATATCGGGTCAATCTGGTTTATACCCAGAGTGCCCTGGACGGCAGTTGTGATTGTCCTGCTTCCGACGGTATCGACTTTTGCAAGCATTGCGTTGCTGTGAGCATGGTATTACGGGATAAAGTATCTGTGCTCCGGTTGAAAGAAGGCGCACAGGCCACCGACATACTGGCAGCTTATTTATTGCAAATACCCAAAGAAGAGCTGGTGGGACACTTTGTTGAAATGATAGACAGTAGTCGTTCAGTGCGAGAGCAATGGTTGCTCAAGGCTGAGACAGCGTTGGGGATAATGGATAAAAAAACCATCCGCAAACGAATAACCGCCGCCATTCCCTATAATCGTCATTGTTTTAGATATGCCCAGGTCAGGCAATATTTTGCCAATGTTGAACAGGTAATATTTGCCCTTGAATCGCCACTAAAAAAGCTGGCAGCCAGTGACCAGATGGCGTTGCTGGACTACGCTATGTCCCGAATCTTTCGTGCGCTGGAAACCATCGATGATTCAGGAGGTTTCAGGTTTGAGTCTATCGCTCAGCTACAGAGGATGTATGTTGAAGCCTTTGCTGCACTGAGTGGGTCTGAAGCGTCAAAAGCCCAACATCTCATGGAATTACTACTCAGGCATGAAGGTGGATGGCATGGTCGCATTCCGGATGATTTCAGTGAGGTAATGACTTCGGAGTGTCGGGAAGCTTTCCTTGATATCGCCCGGGCCCGTTGGGATGGGTTACCCAGGCTTAAGAGTGATAACTGGCGGGATCGATTCATTTATGACCGTTTGCTGAGGATTCTGCAAGTCGTACCCAAGCTGGAAAATGACTACAAGACTTTGATCCATCTCTATAAAAAGATCGCCAGGACAGAGGAGGAGTATCTGGTTATTGCCCGTTCTCATATGGAGCTGGGTGAGTATGATGAGGCCTGGAATTACCTCGATATGGCCCGGCAGGGCAGTAGTTTTAGTGAATCGGCCCGGATTCATGAACTGCAACAGTTACTGTTATTGAAGACGGGGCGTAACACTGAAGCTTTGCAGGACGTTTGGGAGCAATTTAAAGAGTCACCGACACTGTCTACTTTTGAGCACTTACAAGAGCTTTCAGAAGACCTGAACAGTCAGGAAGACTGGCGGCAAAAAGCCATAGACTGGATGAAAGAGCGGGTTGTCAGCACTCAGGGTTATCACCACCACCGTGTGTTAAACACACTGATGATGGCTTTTCTTGCTGGATCGGATCTGGAGTCAGCCTGGCAACTGGTCACAGATGCAGATCCGGATGCTACATTGCTCTACGAGCTGAGAAAACATTTTCGGCAAGATGGAGAACGTTCTCGTTTTCTCTATGAGAAGCTCGTTAAGGATTGTGTTCAGAAAAGAACGAGTAAAAGTTATCAAGAGGCGGTTGAACTATTGGTTGAATGCCAGCAGATATTGGCAGGACTGAATCAGCCGCAGGCATTTAGTCGGTGGCTTGATGAGCTGCGTGAAGAATACAGGACTAAAAGGAATTTTATGCGTTTTCTCAATGAGGCGTTTCCCGGACTTTAAACTCAGGAAACGCTTACCGGCCAGCTTTCAAAGGCTGGCTCTTCATAAGGGTGTGCCGATCTCAACGCGGCAATGGCTGCTTTCAGGTACTGCTCCTCACAGATCATTTCAACCTTGAATTCCTCAACGATTTCCACCATATCCTGCCTGCCAATGAAAGGGTCGCTGCCATTCAGCGGTCTGAACTGACCCTGGCCAGCTGTTTGCCAACAACAGCTGTCGTAGTTTTCG
>NZ_JAHHPQ010000385.1:0-1182 GCF_024606245.1 Endozoicomonas sp. SESOKO2 | reverse complement strand
ATCATACTATGGCCTCTGAAATAGTGACCTGGCTCCTTCTGCCAAGAACATTGATGGCATTGTTATGCGGTGCCGCACTGGGGGCAGCGGGTGTTTTGATTCAGGGAGCGACAAGAAATCCCTTTGCCAGTCCGGCAACACTGGGTGTGAACTCCGGGGCCATGCTCGCCATAGTGCTGGGATCTGTTCTATTGCCTGAATTGACCGACCAGTACCCGGTCGTAGTCGCCTTTGCGGGTGCTGCGCTTACCACTTTACTGGTGTTCAGGCTGGCCACTGCTATCAGTGATTCACCGGTAAACCTTGTTCTGATTGGCATGGCTATTACCCTGTCACTGGGTGCTCTCAGTGCCGGTATTCTGATGTTTTTTGAGAATCGTCTGGAGGGTTTGTACACCTGGGGTGCAGGGAATCTTGCCCAGTTTGACTATCAGGCCATCAACAACAGTTGGCCGATCTTTACCCTGATGATTCTCTTTGCCACATTGCTGGCCAGACGTCTGGATCTGATTGAGTTGGGCAGAGATCAGGCTGAGAGTCTGGGGGTGAATGTAAGACGAACCGTTGGCCTGTCGCTGGTGATTGCTCTGCTTTTGTCTGCCAGTGTCGTCAGTCAGGTGGGTATGATCAGTTTTATCGGACTGATTGCCCCGCACATTGCCCGTGGTCTCGGTTATCGCTCAGCATGGCAACGTCTGCTGGCAGCCAGCTTGACGGGTGCATTACTGCTACTGGGTGCAGATGTGCTGGCCAGAATGATTCCTTTCCTGATGTCCGAAGCGCATTACAGTATCCCGGCCGGCGCCATGACAACGGTTGTCGGCGCACCTTTCATGATTTTCCTGTTGAGCCAGCGTAAAAGGATCGGCAATTTGGCCAGAGCGCCCGGTGAGACAGGAATACGTGCTCTGTTTAACGCGTCTCCGGCAAAAGCCCTCTGGGTTCTGCTGTCCATACTGCTGGTCGCTTTTTACTTCAGTCTGTTCAGCGGCCTTGACCAATCCTGGATCGACCTACGTTGGCCCAGAGTTTTAACGGCAGCTTTTGCCGGAGCTGCGCTGGCTGTCTCCGGTCTGGTTCTTCAGAGCCTGATGAGAAACCCTCTGGCCAGTCCCGATGTTTCTGGTCTGACGACCACGGGCGTTTTGTTTGTGGTTTTAGGCTCTGTAATGATGCCTGGCC
>NZ_JAHHPQ010000384.1:0-1230 GCF_024606245.1 Endozoicomonas sp. SESOKO2 | reverse complement strand
GGTCGCAACGTTCTTGTTCTGGATCACGCCAACAAGATCGGCAAAAAAATTATTATTTCAGGGGGAGGACGTTGTAACTTCACCAACCTTTATACAGAACCTGCCCATTATCTTTCGAATAACACTCATTTTTGCAAGTCAGCCCTGGCACGTTTCACCCAGTGGGATTTTCAGGCGCTTGTGGATAAGTATCAGGTAGCCTGGCATGAAAAAACGCTGGGGCAGCTCTTCTGTGACAATCGTTCGCAGGACATTGTCGATCTGCTGGTCAGTGAGTGCCGGGATGCCGGCGTCACCATTCGAGCCAGAGCCTGTGTTGAATCAATCAAGCTCAATGACTCTTCGGATTACGCTCTGGTAACCAATATCGGTGAGTTCTCCTGTCAGTCACTGGTGGTGGCAACCGGTGGTTTATCATTTCCGACAATGGGAGCCTCAGGGTTTGGCTATCAGATAGCGGAACAGTTTGGTCATGAACTGATTGAGCAAAAACCTGCACTGGTGCCTTTCATCATGGATCAAGCCTGGCTGAAGCACTTTATAGAACTTTCCGGCGTCAGCTCAGAAGTGGTGGCCAGCTGCAATGGACAGTCTTTCCGGGAAAATATTCTGTTTACTCATCGTGGTGTCAGCGGGCCGGTCATTTTACAGATTTCATCCTACTGGAAGCCGGGAGATACGGTCTCCATCAACTGGATTCCCGGCACAGATATTCATGACTGGCTTAAGTCCTGTGTCAAACAGAGACCCAAGGCTCAGACTGCAACTATCTTGTCTGAACATATGACCAAAAGGTTGTCTCAAGCACTGTGTGTGCAGGGTCAACTGAGATTATTAACTGACAATGGTCAAAAGCTGGTGGCACTATATACTCCGACTGAGCTTGAAGACTTGGCTATTGCACTGGAAAACTGGCCATTGAAACCCTCTGGTACAGAAGGCTATAAAAAAGCAGAGGTCACGCTGGGCGGTGTAGACACTGCGAAAGTTTCATCGAAAACTTTTGAGAGCCGCATTCAGCCGGGGCTTTTCTTTATTGGCGAAGTTCTCGATGTTACCGGCCAGCTGGGCGGCTTTAACTTCCAGTGGGCCTGGGCTTCAGGCCACTGTGCCGGACAATATATTTGATTTTGTGCAGAGACAACAGAAACTGCACATTTGCTTTTAAAAAAATTGCCAAATCGATTTCCAGTGGATTGATTCGTTTTGAAGAAGCAAAAAGATTAAAAA
>NZ_JAHHPQ010000383.1:0-5602 GCF_024606245.1 Endozoicomonas sp. SESOKO2 | reverse complement strand
GAGGCCCTCAACAATCTCTGCATTCTTTGGATTTAAATTGTTTCGTCTCTCCCTGCCATGGCGTTTGTCAATTCCGAACATCATCCGATAGCAGTGGGTCCACTGAGTGGTCGATGAATTCCGCAGAAAATTCGACCGGCCACACAGGCGCAACGCCCGAACAAAGCTCATGCCCATATTTGGACAATGGACGCGGCCCGGAGTGCGCAGGTCATGTGACTGACGTGGATGTACAACTTATGGATGACATTGCTCAACCCACTGTCCCCATGGACACTGACGCATCGCCGGAGTCCGATCCCTGTCCTATTTGTCTGGTTCACTTCCATGATCGTGACGAAGCGCTCGTGGTCGTCAGAAGCCAGTGTTGTGGCCATCGCTTTGATCTGGACTGCATTTCCAGGTGTTTTGTTGATCAGCCCATCGGCTCTCGCCGGTGTGCAATGTGCCGGCAAGACCCGATGCCTATGCTGAATGAGAAAACCGGTGAGTCTCACCCGGATACATTTTTCCCCGATGAGGCGCTTTATCTTGCCTGTTTTGAGGGGGATTTGGATCAGTTGGAGAATTTACTGGCAGAAGGAGTCAATATCAATGCGGTTATGGATGATAATTTCACTGTCTTGATGTTGGCATCCTGCCTGGGACACAGGGACATCGTCGAGCGCCTGATCCAAGCCGGGGCGGATCTCAACGCCCGGACAAAGAATGGCAACACCGCACTGCTCTTGACTGCCCGGGAAAATATCGCCGACTGTCTGAAAATCCTGATCGAAGCTAATGCGAACCTCAACGCCCGGGATAAGGATGGCGCCACCTCGCTGTTCATTGCCGCCTGGGAAAATAACACCGACTGCGTGAAAATCCTGATCAAAGCCAAGGCGGATCTCAACCTCCCCCGTCCGGATGGTGCCACCCCGCTGTTCATCGCTGCCCAGAGGGGTCATACCGACATAGTGAAACTCCTGATCGAAGCCGGGGCGGATCTCAATGTCCAGACTAAGGATGGCGCCACCCCGCTGTTCATCACTGCTGCAAAAGGCAATACCGACAGCGTGAAAGCCCTGATTGAAGCCAAAGCAGATGTCAACACCCGGACTAAGAATGGCGTCACCTCGCTGTTTATCGCTGCTCAGGAAGGCCATGCAGACATCGTGAAACGTCTGATCCAAGCCGGCGCAGATCTCAACGCACGAACCAAGAATGGCGCCACTGCGCTGCTCATCGCTACCCTGAAGGGCCATACCGACTGCCTGAAAATCCTGATCGAAGCCAGGGCAGATATCAACGTCACCTTGTCCGATGGCGCTACCCCGCTGTTCATCGCTGCCCTGATGGGCAATACCGACTGCGCGCAACTCCTGATCGACGCCGGGGCGAATCTCAACACCCTGCGGACCTGGGATGGCGCCACCCCGCTGTCCATCGCGACCGAGATGGGCAATACCGACTGCGTGATAGCCCTGACCGGGGCTGAGAGAAGGTAGGGGACGTTCATAGCCATAGAATTGAATTTTTGTACTGTTTTTGTGTCCAACTGTATTACTCATTCAATAATACGGAGGTTCTGCTTGTGAATGCCATTACTCACTTTATGGATGCCATTACTCACTTTATCGATGCCATTACTCACACCCCTTTCCCCTGGGACAATGTCGTAACGCCGGAGGCCGAACCCTGCTCTATTTGTCTGACTCACTTCCATGGCCGAAATGTAGCACCGGTGATCGTCGAAGCCCAATGTTGTAGAAAGCACTTCGACCTGGACTGTATTTCGACGTATTTTGTTCAACAATCTATAGGCTCACGCCAGTGCGCGATGTGTCGGCATGACCCCATGCCTATGTTGAATAAGAACACCGGTGAATATCACCCGGATCAATTTTTCCCCGATCAGACATTTTATGCTGCCTGTCTTGGCGGAAAGTTCGATAAGGTGGAGAAGTCACTGGCAGAGGGAGTTAATGTCAATGTCTTCAGGAGTGATGATTACAATCCCTTGATGTTGGCATCTGGTAAAGGGCACATAGCGATCGTTGAAGGCCTGATAAAAGCCGGAGCGGACATCAACGCCGCCCGCGCCAGGAATGGCGCCACCTCGCTGTTCATCGCAGCCTGGAAGGGTAAGACCGAATGCGTGAAAGTCCTGATCAACGGCGGTGCGGATCTCAACGCGCGGACCAAGCTTGGCGCCACCCCACTCCACGTCGCAGCCGAGATGGGCAATACCGACTGCGTGATAGCCCTGATCGAAGGCGAGGCGGATATCGATGCCCAGACTCCATATGGCTACACCGCACTGTACTTGGCCGCCCAGGAAAATAACATCGAAATCGTGAAAGCCCTGATCTACGCCGGGGCTAATCCCAACGCTGCCTCGTCGGATGGCACTACCCCACTGTACGGCGCTGCTGCAAAAGGCAATGCCGGCTGCGTGAAAGTTTTGGTCGAAGCCGGGGCGAACCTCAACGCCCGGACTAAAAATGGCGCCACCTCGCTGCTCATCGCTGTGCAAGAAAACAACACTGACTGTGTAAAGATCCTGATCAAACCGGAGACGGATCTTAACGCCGCCTCGTCGGATGGTGCTACCCCGCTGTTCGTCGCTGCCCAGAAAGGCAATACCGAATGCGTGAAAGACCTGATCAACGGTGGGGCAGACCCCAACGCCGCCATGACTAAAAACGGCGGCGGCACCCCGCTGTTCATCGCTGCAGCAAAAGGCAATACCGACAGCGTAAAAGCTCTGATCGAAGCCGAGACAGATCTCGACGCCGGGAATGAAGATGGCGCCACCCCGCTGCTCATTGCTGTCCAGGAAAATAACATTGACTGCGTGAAAGCCCTGGTCAAAGCCAGGGCGGATATCAACGCACGGGCCAGAGATGGCGCCACCCCGCTGCTCATCGCTGCCCTGAGGGGCCATAGCGACATTGTAAAACTCCTGATCAAAGCCAGGGCAGATATCAATGCCGCCCTGCCGAATGGCGCCACACCGCTCTCCATAGCTGCTGAGATGGACAATACCGACTGCGTGCAACTCCTGATCGACGGCGGGGCGAATCTTGACACCCCCCCGCCGTCCGCCGTAACGGAGTTGGACAATACCGACCTGGAAGCCCTTCCCAAAACCCGGACAAGGAGGGAAAGAAAAGAACCAGAAAGTTCTTGTGCTATCCAGTAAACGCAGCTTTGAGCTGTTCCCATCTTCTGAGTGTGTGAAATGGGAGATTATTTAGCCGCTGCAAACTTTTTAGCCATAAGAGCTGAACCAAAGCTGAACTATTGGAGTGTTCTTGCATCTAATCCGTATTACTTATTGAATAACACAGATGTTTTGCTTGTGGATGCTATTACTCGCAACTCTGTCCCCGGGGACGCTGTCGTAGCGCCGGAGGACGAACCCTGTCCTATTTGTCTGGCTCACTTCCATGGCCGTGACGTAGCGCCCGTGATCGTCAAAGCCCGGTGTTGTGGCAAGCTCTTCGATCTGGACTGTGTTTCGAAGTGTTTTGTTCAACAGTCCATCGGCTCACGCGAGTGCGCGATGTGTCGGCAAGACCCCATGCCTATGTTGAATAAGAACACCGGTGAATCTCACCCGGATCCATTTTTCCCCGATCATACGTTTTATGATGCCTGTGTTAACGGGGATTTGGATCAGGTGGAGAAGTCACTGGCAGAAGGAATCAATGTCAATGCCGTTATGACTGATGATCTCAATGCCTTGATGCTGGCATCTGCTAACGGGCACACGGCGGTGATCCAATGCCTGATAGAGGCCGGGGCGGACGTCAACGCCGCCCGAACTGAGGATGGTGCCACCCCGCTATTCATCGCTGCCCAGGAAAATAACACCGACTGTCTGCAAGCCCTGATCGAAGCCGGGGCGGATCCCAACGCTACCTGGAGTAATGGCACCACCCCGCTGTTCATCGCGGCCCAGAAGGGCAATATCGACTGCGTGACAGCCCTGATCAAAGCCAAGGCGGATCTCAACCTCTCCCGTCCGGATGGTGTCACCCCACTGTACATTGCTGCCCAGAAAAATAACACCGACTGCTTGAAAGCCCTGATCGAAGCCAAGGTAGATCTCAACGCTGCCTGTTCCGATGGTACCACCCCGCTCTACGTCGCTGCCGAGAAGGGCAATATCGACTGCCTGGAAGCACTGATCGAAGCCGGAGCAGATCTCGCTGCCCGGGCTGAGGATGGCGCCACCGCGCTGTTCATCGCTGCCGGGAAGGGCAATACCGACTGCGTGAAAGCCCTGATCAAGGCCGGGGCGGACGTCAACGCCGCCCAGACACCGGATGGCGTCACTCCGCTGTTCATCGCTGCCCAGGAAAATAACATCGACATCGTGCAAGCCCTGATCGAAGCCGGGGCGGATCTCAACATCGCCCGGACTTCGGATGGTGCCACCCCGCTGTCCATCGCTGCCCAACAAAATAGCACCGGCTGCGTGAAAGCCCTGATCAAAGCCAAGGCCGATCTCAACCTCAGCTGTTCGGACGGTTCCACCCCGCTGTTCCTCGCTTGCCTGAAGAATAATACCGACTGCGTGGAAGCCCTGATCGAAGCCAAGGCGGATCTCAACGCCGCCCGGTCGGATGATGCCAACCCACTGTCCGTCGCAACCTGGAAGGGCAATACTCACTGCGTGAGAGCCCTGATCAAAGCGGGGGCGGATCTCAACGCCCGGACCGAGAGTGGCGCCACCCCGCTGTTCATCGCAGCCGAGACGGGCAATACCGACATTGTGCAAGCCCTGATCGAAGCCGGGGCGGATCTCAACGCCGCCCTGTCGAATGGCGCCAACCCGCTACTGATAGCTGCCTGGGAAAATAAGACCGGCTGCCTGCAGGCCCTGATCGAAGCCGGGGCGGATCTCAACGCTGCCTTCTCGAATGGCGCCACCTCACTGTTCGTCGCTGCTGCGAAAGGCAATACTGACTGCGCGAAAATCCTGATCAACGCCGGGGCTGATATCAACGCCGCCTCGTCGAGTGGCACCACCCCACTCTCCATGGCAACGGAGATGGGCCATAGCGACTGCATGAAAGTCCTGACCGAAGCCGGGGCGAGATAGAAAACAAAGGCAAGGAAGAAAACAAAAGAAAGGCGTTATATTATCCATTAAACACGGCTTTCAGGTGTTCCCGTCTTATGAGTTTTTGAAATAGGTGAGATTGTTTAGCCACTGCAAACTTTTTAGCCATAGAGCTGAACTATCCTGTTTTTCTTGTGTCCAATCCGTAGCACTCATTGACTAACACAGATGTTCTCATCATGGATGGCATTGCTCGCCCCCCTGTCACCGGGGATACTCAAGTACCGCAGGAGGATCCTCTCTGTCCCATTTGTTTGGCCGAATTCCATGGTCGAGCTGTAGCGACTGTGGTCGTCAAAACCCAATGTTGTGGCAAACGCTTCGATCTGGACTGTATTTTGAAGTATTTTGTTGATCACCCCATCGGCTCTCGTCGTTGCGCGATGTGCCGACAAAACCCGATGCCTGTGTTGAATCTAAACACCGGTGAACCTCACCAGGATACATTTTTTCCCGATCAGACGTTTTATCGTGCCTGTTTTGAAGGGG
>NZ_JAHHPQ010000042.1:0-2112 GCF_024606245.1 Endozoicomonas sp. SESOKO2 | reverse complement strand
GGGTACTGGAAAGACTCAGAACCAGTGTCTGGCTACCCACCAGCTGTTTAATGACCAGACTGCCATCATCCAGTCTTTCTGTTGCAGAAAACGGTAGGTCAACACCCTCATGAAACAACAAATCACCATCGTCGGACCAAAGGCTGGCACTGTAGCCGCTCAAACGTAGAAAATAACGATCACGTTCCAGTACTGTCAAAATCTTTCCCTGACCACTACTGTTGTATATGCGCTGCATATTATTGTTGATTACTATCAGCAGCTGGGCGTCCCGACTGACTAATTCTTCTTCAAACAGGTGATAACTAACGGCTCCCAGAACTGAAGCAATCACCATCATAATGACTCCAAACCAGAGAGTTAGTACTTGCTTGGTTGGCGTCATTTCGCCTGTGCCAGTCATCACTGATTTATTCACCAGCTCTGAGCACATAACCCATCCCCCTGATCGTGTGCAGAAGTTTGACGGATTCATCTTTATCAATCTTGCCTCTGAGTCGACAGACCAGAACATCAACGACATTGGTTTGTGGATCGAACTGATAATCCCAGACATGCTCCATGATCTGTGTTCTGGAAATTACTCTCTCACAGTTTCGAAGAAAGAACTCCAGCAGAACCATTTCTCTGGGTTGAAGGAAGAGTTTCCTATCACCTCTCCAAGCGAGCTTTCGGGATGGATCAAAGCTGAGGTTATGAAAGCTCAGCTTTTCTGATAGCACTGTCCGGGTAGATTGATTTCTGCGCAGCAATACCTCTACCCTTGCCAGGAGTTCATTAAAAGAAAAAGGCTTGGTGAGATAGTCATCTCCGCCAATTCTCAGACCAGAAACTTTGTCGTCTACTGCCTTTCGGGCACTTAGGAAAAGAATAGGAAAGTTGGCACCCTGCCCCCTTAGCGTTTTCACAAGATCCAGGCCGTTCAACCCAGGCAGCATGATATCCACAATGGCCAGATCGAAAGGCTCAACACCGACTTCATCCAGAGCTTCCTCGGCACTCTGGCATTGGGCTACGCCATAGCCATGCTCTTTTAAACCGTCACTGACAAAGGTGGATATAACTGAGTCGTCTTCTACCATCAGGATATTCAACAGGCTACTCCAAATTATTAGTATTTTTCTTCGAACTCAGCTTACCAGTAAACCGTCAGAAAAGAAGGGACCTTTCCAGCCTGTAATGTTCAGGCAAGGTCAGGGCAATGCTGGCTCACTACTCTATAACCAGTCGCTGAGACGGCAGCATCACAGAGACAACGAGAAAAACATCAAGGAAACCACCATGAAAAAGAGCATCATCGCACTGGCTTTTATCGCTACGGGACTGGCTATTGGCGCACAGGCAAAAACCACCGCCCTGCCAACCTTGACTGACAGAGCCGCGATAGAACTGGTCAATCAGGGTCTGCAATTCTGCCGCAAAGACGGTTACAACGTCAGTGTTGCTGTTGTTGACCGCACAGGTTCCCTGAAAGCCTTCGGCCGCTCTGAGCTGGCTGGACCACACACTGTGGACAGCGCTCAGAAAAAAGCGTTCACCGCAGCCTCTATGGGTCAGCCTACTGCCAACCTCGCCAAACTGGTAACCGATAAGCCTTTCCTGCAAGGTCTGAAAGATATGGATGCACGCATGTTGCTGCTCGGTGGCGGTATGCCAATCAAGGTTGATGGACAGATTGTGGGCGGCATCGGAATTGGCGGTGCCCCCGGCGGCCACCTGGATCAGGCATGTGCAGAGCAGGCTATCAAGATAACGCTGAAATAAATCAACCTTGACGCTACTCATTAGAGATTCTGATGAGTAGCACACGTGTTTATCAACAAACAGGTTGACTCTGCTGAAATCAGGCATAACATATAAATATGTTTTTATATGTTTTTTGGTAAGAGTGCATCCATGTCCAAATGCGCAGCGACGAAAAGCTGCTATCCAGCAGAAAATGTGGTTCAGCCCGTCACCTCCTTTGGAGCGACCACCCGCTACAGATGGTCACTGAGCGGAATGGACTGCGCCAGCTGTGCGGCAAACATCGAAAAAGCACTGGCTGCCTCCGCCGGCGTCAAGCAGGTCAGAGTCGCCTTTGCTACAGAACGCCTTGTGGTCGATCTGGAT
>NZ_JAHHPQ010000041.1:0-1571 GCF_024606245.1 Endozoicomonas sp. SESOKO2 | reverse complement strand
GCTGTCGTCATCGTGTGCCTGTTTTTATTGCTTTTTGTCGTTATTTTGGGATTCCCTCTCGAGAAATTGGCAACGCTATCCACAGCTTTGCCGAGTATTCCCCGGATGGAGGCCAAACCTGGAAATCAGTGGATTTAGGTGGGGCGCCTATAGAGAAAACAAAAATCACATCTAATTTCCGGCCCACCAGAAAGGTCGCTGGTTCCAGCAGTGACTCCAAGAAGATTAAGGCTCTCCTGAAGGCTCTTCTGAAAGGGGCTGACTTGGCAGAGCAGCAAACTCTGGCTAAAGCCTGTGGCATGAGCCTGGAGGAACTGAACAAAACCCTTGAGAAAAACAGTGCATTACCAGAGACGAATCTAAGTATTTCCGAAATGGTCAGGAACCTTTGGAAGGAAAACAATTTAACCAGTTTTCACATGGGAACCTCAATCATAGAGGCATTGGGAACAAAAGCATTGACCGACCTCAAGATAGATTTTGAACAGATGTCGCTGGCAGTAAATCAAATATTGTCCGACGGTGATGAATATCAGGTCATTAAACTACTCAAGTCACTCCGTTCAAAAATAAATGATCAGGCCGAAGCAAACGCTGACAAGTGGCTGCTTTCAACGGTGGACATACTGCAAGACATTGACTTGGCCAAGCCTTCGGTTATCCGCTTTGCCCTTAATGCCATGGAATTGGGTTGGCTGGATCCAGTGCAGAACTATCAGTGCCAAATGATGGGATTCGATAAACTTCATCAGCTATTGGTGCGCCTGGAAGGGGTCTGTGAACTGAAGGTTAAAGCCGCTGATTGCCTGAAAAACTGTTATACGAAATTATTTTCCAGGGAAAAAAATAATTGTGTATGGAAGTTGGCTAGTAGAAACTTCCAAAAGACTAAAGGTAGTTCCATACTCGTCACTCATTGTCATGATGGGTTTTCGCAATTCTTTGAAGATAAAATTGTCAATCGATCTTTACAGAACACCTGGACGTTCGATCCTGAGGGCATTCCGAATATAGAACGAATGCTGGCACACCACCCTGCGTTTCCGAAGTTAGTCTCGGGCAAGGCAAGCCACCGTCCGGTCATTATCCTTGGGCAAGTTTCCTGGGACACCACAGTGATTAATAAAAAGGTCGATGCTCTGTTGCAAATAAATGCTGATTATGACCTGTTTTTGAAGGATTTATTGGAAAAGTCCTTTCGGGCGTCAGAGCAGGATCTTCAGCTTTTAAATGCTTTAATAGACAGATACGAGCAAGCGCTTCAGCGGGCCTTCTGTCATTACCTGTATGAAGTGACGCATTCGAAAGGCGGTTGCTTAACGTATTGTTGGGCCGACGCTAACATCAGGACTACTGGCTATTACTTCACTAACAACTTTGGGGCTCGTCACCCATCCTCACCGGAACAGCTGTATGACATGATGTCTTTAATTGATAGCCCTTCCTGGTTTCAGGAATGCGTTAATGGTGCTTACTTAAGACAGGCACACAACGCCACTAACGCTCTGGTGCTCAAATCCGCTGAGCTGACAAAAATTGCCGAAGAGTTTTTGAACAGCGTGAATTTGAAT
>NZ_JAHHPQ010000382.1:0-5089 GCF_024606245.1 Endozoicomonas sp. SESOKO2 | reverse complement strand
TATAAATCACAGCAGCGATGAATCAGTCTTTGAGCCCGTTCATTTTTATCCATCACCTGCCAGAGGAGTACCAGGGCCAGATCAATATAGTGATTCCCACAGGGCTTGCACAGGTCTTCCTCAGTGTCATCGGGTTGCTTGCCACTCGCGTCCAGCAGCAGTTTTTCAGCCCGTGTATGTTTGCCCATTAGCTCCCAGATTCGCACCAGGGCCAGGTCAACCAGAGGGTTCCCGCAGGCCTTGCACAGTAAATCTTCAGTAGCCTCGGGATTCTTGCCACTCAGGTCCACCAGCAGTTTTTCAGCCCGTTTATAGTCGCCCGTTCTCCCCCAAAATCTCACCAGAGTCAGATCAATGCCAAGATTTCCAGAGCGTTTGCACAGCGCTTCCTCACCGGCGAAGGGGGACTTGTCGGCCATGTTCAACAGCAATCTTTCAGTCAGTGTATATTTGCCTTGCACCTCCCAATTTCTTGCCAGCGCCACATCAACATCTTTCTTCCCGGAAGGCTTGCAGAGACGTTCTTCGTTGTCATTGGGGTGCTTGTGACTCATGTTCAGCAGCAGTCTTTCCGTCCATTCATTTTTGCCCATCGTCTGCCAGAGTCGGGCCAGGGTCAGATCCAGGGTATGATCTCCACAGGGTTGACACAGGATTTCTTTATTGAGGCCGGGATGCTTACCAATCATATTCAGCAGCAGCTTTTCAGCCATTTTATATTGGCCTATCTGTTCCCAGTATCGGACCAGGGCCAGGTCAATTCCATAATCTCCACAGGGCTGACACAGGATTTCTTCACTGCTGCCGGGGCGCTTCCCGCTCATGTTCAGCAGCAGTTTTCCACAAAGTTCCAGCTTTTCCATGGACTGCCAGAGTAAGGCCAGGTTCAGATCAACCACACGCTTTCCGCTGACCCTGCAAAGCTTTTCAACACTGTCAGTCTGGTGCTTGCTACTCATGTTCAGGAGCAATTTTTCAGACAGATGATTTTTGCCCATGTTCTGCCAATGCCGACTCAAAGCTAGATCAATATCAAGATCTCCAAAAGGCCTGCAAAGAATCTCTTCACTGGCATTGGGGGACTTGCCACTCACGCTCAGCAGCAGTTTTTCAGCCTGTTCGTTTTTTTCCATTAGCTGCCAGAGTCGTGCCAGTGCCAGATCAATTTCATTATTTCCACTGGCCTTGCAAAGGCAATCCTCACTGTCATTGGTTTGTTTGTCACTGATGTCGAACAGCAATTTTTCAGCCCATTCATACAGGCCTTTCTCCTGTAAGAGTCGCACCAGGGCAATATTGACGATCTGGAGTCGTTTATGCAGTGTTTCTGCATAGGCAGGGCATTGATTCGACAGCAGCTTTCTGGTCAACTCTGTTTTCATGTTCACCAGGAGTGTTTCAGTCATCTGATGTTTGTCCATCAATGACCACAGTCGGGCATTAGCCATATCAGCGTCAAAATAGTTGGAATGCTGGCAAAGGATCTCTTCATCAGCATCGGGCTTTATATTTCTCAGTCTTATAAGTCGTTCTTCAGCTTTCGGGAACCACCCAAGTGCCTGTTCACAGAGGCTCAGGGTCAGGTCAAGGTGGTGGATTTTGGAAGCCCTGAGTGCAGTCAAGTGGCCTTTCAACCTGAGTTCTTCCAGACGAGTGCAGGCTTTTATCTGTTTTTCCCGGTTTTGCTCTTTAAGCGACCTTGCCAGCCCTATGACCGAGTTTTGGTAGTCGGATTGGCTCAATTCGTCCGGGCATTCTTCCAGGATGGCCAGGAATTGTTTTTCTGCATCGGTGAAATGTTGCTTTTTCAATGCTTTGAAAGCTTGGTCGACTTTTTGTTTAGCCGCCACAGTCGATTGCTTATTCGTTGACGGGTGCGGCCTTTGAGAAAAAGAGGCTCTGTGCGCACTGGTTTGCCGATGGCGAAGAGTTTGGGGCATTGCTGAAGACCTGGCCGAAGACCGATCGTCCCAAGAATCACGAGGAACAAAGAGTGGCGCATTCGGGTCTAATTTCGATGCAGGCTTTCTGTCTTTATCAGTGTCCTGATGGGATTCAGGCAAGCGATGTTGTGACGGTTGCGATGCAGAACCGTAGGCTGGTGGTAATCCGTAACTCATGGCAATGTAACCTCCCTTTATGCTCATAAGACAGCAAACGGGTATAGAAGTTCATGGCAGCGTCTTAATCCCGGAATTAAATAAAACGGTGAGTGGCAGGCAGGTTTATGTTCGCCGTGCCAGATTCTGCACCTTTTGAAGAGCTATCGCTTCGGTGATTCGCCAGGCATCGTCAGCTCTAAACTTTTCTACCCTGCCGGGGTCAAGGGTTTTGGCTTTTTTGAACCATTCACTCCACACGTCTTCGCTGTAACGCATCATTCTGAGGCAGTGCGCTTTTTGCGAACAGGCACTTGCACTCAAGGGGTTTTTCTCCAATGCGGATTCCACATGCTCAAGTGCCTTTTTAAGGTTATCTTGTCCTGACCCAGGGTCACCCTCTGCTATCAGTCGGGTAGCCAGCCTGAAATAATGGATCGAGGTTAACAGCAGTGTATTGGCACTTTCCTGACAGCCGGTCATCATTTTCATAAATTTTGCTGTCCCGGCATGCAGACTCAGCAGTGCCAATTGACATTCGCTCGTTTGGTAGAGATCACAGCAACGCTGAATCAGTCTTTGGGCCCGTTTATTTTTATTCATCATCTGCCAGAGGCGTGCCAGGGCCAGATCAACATCGTGGTTCCCGCTGGGCCTGCACAGGTCTTCCTCATTGTCATCGGGCTGCTTGCCAATGATATTCAGCAACAGTTTTTCACACTGTTTATAGTCGCCCATTGCCTCCCAGACTCGCACCAGGGCCAAGTCAATCAGAAAGTGCCCACAGGGTTGGCACAGTATTTCTTCAGTGGCTTTGGGGGACTTGCCACTCATGTTCAGCAGCAGCTTTTCAGCCCGTTTATTCTCGCCCACTCTCTCCCAATATCTGGTCATAGTATGGTCTATGATAAAATCACCACAGGGTTTGCACAGCTCTTCTTCACTGGCGAGGGGAGACTTGCCTGCCACGTTTAATAGCAATTTTTCAGCCCATTTATATTTGCCCAGCATCTCCCAAACTCTTATCAGAGCCAGGTCAATATCCTTATTCCCGCATGATTTGCACAGGCGCTCTTCATTGTCATTGGGGTGCTTGTGACTCATGTTCAGCAGCAGTCTTTCTGCCCATTCATATTTCTTTATCTCATACCAGAGTCGTGCCAGAATCAGATCCAATTCATCATTTCCACAGGGCTGACACAAGATGGCTTCATTGAGGCCGAGATGCTTGCCAACCATGTTCAGCAGCAGTTTTTCAGCCAGGTGATATCTGTCCATGACCTCCCAATGCCGCACCAAAGTCATATCAATATCAAGATTCCAATAAGGCCTGCAAAGGATTTCTTCACTGGCATTGGGGTGCTTGCCACTCATGCTCAGCAGCAGTTTTTCAGCCTGCTCGTTTTTTCCCATTAGCTGCCAGAGTCGTGCCAGAGCCAGATCAATTTCATCATCTCCACAGGCTTTACAAAGTAACGCCTCACTGTTGTTGGATCGCTTGCCACTCATTTTCAGTAGCAGGTCTTCAGCCCATTCATACAGGTCCCTCTCCTGCAAGAGTCGCACCAGGGCAATATTGACGGTATGGAGTTGTTTACGCAGTCTTTCTGCAACGCCTCTGTATCGATGTGACTGCAGCATTTCGGTCAGCTCTGTTTTCATGTTCACCAGCAGTGTTTCAGTCATCTGGTGTTTTTTCATAAACTGCCACAGTCGTGCATTGGTGACATCAGCGTCAAAATTGTGAGATTTCTGGCAAAGGATCTCTTCATCAGCGTCGGGATTTATGTTTCTCAGTTTTAACAGTCGTGTTTCAGCATCAGGAATCAATCCAAGCGCTATTTCACAGCGGCTCAGGGTCAGGTCAAGGTTAGGAATTCTGGAAGCCCCGAGTTCAGTCAATGGTTCTTCCGACCTGAGTTTTTGCAGAAGAGAACAGGCTTCTTTCTGTTTTTCCGGGGTTTGCTCTTTCAGCGATCTTGCCAGCCCTATGGTTGCGTTTCGTTCGTCGGCCTGGTTGAGTTGGCCCCGGTATTCTTCTAAGGTGGACCGGAATGTTTCTTCTGCATCGGTGAAACATTGGTTTTTTAGTGCTTCGTAAGCCTGGCTGATGTTTTCTTCAGCCGCAATGGGCGATTGCTTCTTTCTTGAGGGCTGCAAACCCCGGGAAGAAGGTACCCCGTGTGCAGTGGTTTGCCGACGATGAATATCCTGGCCGTTCGAAAACCGGTTCTCCCACGAACGACGAGGAACAAACGGTAGCGCATTCGGGTTTAAATCAGATGCAGGCTTTCTGTCCTGATGAGCGTCCTGATCGGATTCAGGCAAGCGATGTTGTGACGGTTGCGATGTTGAACCGTAGGCTGGTGGTAATCCGTAACTCATGCAAAGTGACCTCCCTATGCTCTTAAGACAGCAAACATACATAAGAGTTCATCCAAGCGCCTTAATTACCTGATCCTTTGGAATTCAATATTGCTGGCTCATTGGCCAGACTCTTATTTTCGCCGCAGGCGCTTATGTTTGCTGTGCCTGATTCTTCACCTTTTCAACAGCTCTGGCTTCGATGATTCGCCAAATGTCGTAAGCTTTAAACTTCTCTCCCCGTCCGGGGTCAAGGGTTTCGGCTTTTTTGAACCATTCGCTCCAAACGTCTTTACTGTAATTCATCATTCTGAGACAGTGGGCTTTTTGCGAACAGGCGCTTGCATTCCTGGGGTATTTCTCCAGTACGGATTCTGCATACTCAAGCGCCTTTTTAAGGCTATCCTGTCCTGTCTCAGGGTCGCCATCTGCTATCTGCCGGGAAGCCAGACTGAAATAATGGATCGAAGTTAACAGTATTCTATTGGCGCTTTCCTGATACCCAGTCATCATTTCCATGAACCTTGCTGTTCCGGCATAGGTACTCAGCAGTGCCAATTCACATTCACTCGTATGGTATAAATCACAGCAGCGATGAATCAGTCTTTGAGCCCGTTCATTTTTAT
>NZ_JAHHPQ010000381.1:0-1431 GCF_024606245.1 Endozoicomonas sp. SESOKO2 | reverse complement strand
CGCAACCGAGCTGGGCTATACCGACTGCGTGAACCTCCTGATCAATGCCGGGGCACTGTCGGGAGTAGAGGCGGTAGATGAATCAGAAGAAATGCGTCATCTTCTCCTGTAGACACGGCTTTCTGGTGTTCCCATCTTCTGAGTTTTTGAATGCTTCTCCGGGGCAGTTGAAAGAACGGTTAACTGCGCAACTTGCGTTATTTCCTTGATCTATCCTTCCTCTCTACGCCAGAATGCAGGGATAGAATGATTAAGCACTCACTCTTTGCGGCACCACTGTTGCTAATGATATTGTCCGTCGTCTGTCAGGCTCAACCGTTGACAAGACGTTTTGTTGTCGAGTTTGAACAGAACGCAGGTTTTCCAAACCAGAACGTTTCTGTAACACCTGACCAGAACACCATGTCAGACATTGCCCACATACACGGTTATGCAGGATCGGATTTACCGCCTGATGAGAAACAAGGCAAACCAGACGGTTTCGAACTAAAACCGGCCATCATTGAATCCATTGCATGGCCATGGCTTTATGCCACTCATCTGCTGGTGGGTCACGAACTGATCCTGACCACCAAAAGTGCAACAGCCAGCTCCAACTCTTATTCATGGTTGCCTCTGGAAGTGGTTGTCGCTGTCGGTTGGCTTTTAAAAAGCTATTGGAATATCGACTCATCGTCGTCTAACCTGATAGCACAGAAAGAGCTGTGTCAGGATCACCCGCTGACGGCCGTCATTACAGTGCCCGGCTCTGGAAATGCCCGGCAGCAATCCCCACCATCAGAGTCATCGGGGCAGCATGCTCAGGAAACCACTGCCCGCCCGGCAGGCTCTTTCAATAGCTTCCTTTATCCTGACTCTACTGATGGTAACGGAGACCCTCAACAATCTCTGCATTCTTTGGATTTAAATTGTTTCGTCTCTCCCTGTCACGGCGTTTGTCAATTCCGACCATTATCCGATAGCAGTGAGCCCGCTGAATGCCCGATGAACACCACAGAAATTTCGACAGGCCACACAGGAGCATCACTTGAACAAAGCTCATGCCCACATTTATATAATGGACACTGCTCAGAGTGCGCAGGTCATATGACTAACACGGATGTTCTATCCATGGATGGCATTGCTCGACCCGCTGTCCCCATGGACACTGACGCACCGCTGGAAACTGATCCCTGCCCTATTTGTCTGGTTCACTTCCATGATCATGATGCAGTACCTGTGATCGTCAAAACCCAATGCTGTGGCAAGCAATTCGACCTGGATTGTATTTCGAAGTGTTTTGTTGATCAGCCCATGGGGTCTCGCCGGTGTGCAATGTGTCGGCAAAATCCGATGCCTATGGTGAATGAGAACACCGGGGAGTCTCACCCGGATACATTTTTCCCCGATCAGGCGTTTTATCTTGCCTGTTTGCGGGGGGATTTGGATCAG
>NZ_JAHHPQ010000380.1:0-2495 GCF_024606245.1 Endozoicomonas sp. SESOKO2 | reverse complement strand
GGAAAGGTTCAGTGAAGACGCTGAACTGCTGGGCAAACTCCGGGATATGTTATGGAGTCAAGGCATTCTTTCCAGCCGGAGTGTTGAAGGCAAGGAAGAAGAGGGTGCGAAGTTCCGCGACTACTTTGAACATGATGAGCCGATCAAACAGGTTCCTTCTCATCGTGCTCTGGCGATCTTCCGTGGCCGTAATGAAGGTGTGCTTCAGTCTAACATTCGTTTGGAGAATGAACCTGATTCGCGTCTGGAAACGCATCCCTGCGAAAAAGTCATTGCGGACCACTGGCACATTGCTGATCAGGGCAGAGCGGCTGACAAGTGGCTAAAAGATGTCGTGCGCTGGACCTGGAGAGTAAAGCTCCTGACCCAGCTTGAAACTGACTTGATGACCCGCATACGTGAAAGTGCAGAGGAAGAAGCGATCAAGGTTTTTGCCAAGAACCTGAAAGATCTGCTTTTGGCAGCTCCTGCGGGGCTGCGCCCAACTCTGGGTCTTGATCCGGGTCTGCGAACGGGTGTTAAAGTGGCCGTCGTGGACGCTACAGGCAAACTGGTAGAGCACACCACCATCTTCCCCCACGCGCCTCAGCGTCAGTGGAAAGAGGCTCTGGGTACACTGGCAACTCTCTGTCTGACTCACAGTGTCGAGCTGGTCAGTATTGGCAATGGCACGGCATCCCGTGAAACGGATCGTCTCGTCGCAGAACTGACGAGAGCTTACCCCAAACTGGGTCTGACTAAAATTGTCGTCAGTGAAGCCGGTGCATCGGTTTATTCTGCCTCTGAACTGGCAGCTCGTGAATTCCCGGACCTGGATGTTTCTATTCGTGGTGCCGTATCCATTGCTCGTCGTCTGCAAGACCCACTGGCTGAACTGGTTAAAATTGAACCTAAAGCGATTGGTGTCGGCCAGTATCAGCACGATGTCAGTCAGACTCAGTTGTCGCGCTCTTTGGAAGCGGTTGTTGAAGATTGTGTAAACGCTGTCGGTGTTGATGTAAACACAGCTTCCAGTGCTTTGCTGACCCGTGTGTCCGGCTTAAACAGAACGCTGGCAGATAACATTGTTGCCTTCCGAGACCAGAACGGTGTGTTTTCTGATCGTGAAGCACTCAAGAAAGTAGGTCGTTTTGGTCCTAAAGCATTTGAACAGGCTGCAGGTTTCCTGCGCGTCATGAATGGTGAAAACCCTCTGGATGCTTCTGCAGTGCACCCTGAGTCATATCCGGTTGTGGAAAAGATTGCCAGTCAGTCCGAGCGCGCAGTGCACGGCCTGATTGGTGACTCCCTGTTCCTGAGGTCTCTGGATCCCAAAACGTTTACGGATGAAAGCTTTGGTCTGCCCACCGTGACCGACATTATTTCTGAACTGGACAAGCCCGGACGTGACCCTCGTCCAGAATTCAAGGCGCCGGAATTCCAGGAAGGTGTTGAAAAAATCAGTGACCTGAAGCTGAACATGGAGCTGGAAGGCGTTGTTACCAACGTTACCAACTTTGGTGCCTTTGTTGATGTGGGTGTTCATCAGGATGGTCTGGTGCATATTTCTGCGCTGTCCAACACCTTCGTAAAAGATCCTGCTGAAGTGGTTAAGGCCGGTGATATCGTCAAGGTCAAAGTCATGGAAGTAGACGTCCAGCGCAAGCGTATTGGACTCTCCATGCGCATGGGTGACAAGGCTGAAGAAGTGGCTCAGGCGAGGCAGCAGCCTCGTGGTGAACGCACTGGTGGCACAAAACCTCAAAATCGTGGTGGCAAAAGAAATAACCAGCAGGTTAAAAAAGAACAGTCCGCTGGTTCTTTTGCTGATCTGTTTGCCAATGCTAAAAAGCTGAGAAAGTAAGTGGGTCACAGGAGCAGCCTCTGAGAGGCTGCTCACGGTCTGAGAGGCTTCGCAGTTATTCGATAGGTGCAAGGCAGATTCTAACGTTATATAGTCCGTTCCAAGAAATGATTACCGCCTTATACACTGCTCGCAGGCTCCCGGGCAGAGTGTTGATCTCAAAAAAACGCACCTGGATTGGAATTGTATTTTGACTAGCCAGTATGAGTTTCGTCTGCAACTGCTTCAGCAGTCGTCCAACCAAAACCTGCTCAGTGGTATACGACACGGAATCGAACGTGAAGGGCTGAGGGTATCGGCTGACGCACGTTTGTCGCAGTTTTCTCATCCGGAAGTCTTGGGCAGGACTCTGACGCATCCCTATATCACGACTGACTACTCTGAAGCTTTGCTAGAGTTCATTACTCCGGTCTACTGCAAGCTGGAAGATGTCATGAAGTTTCTGGAAGAGCATCATAGCTACACCTGCCAAAACCTTGATAGTGAAACGCTCTGGGCGGGCAGTATGCCGGCTTTGCTGGAAGGTGAGCAGAGTATTCCTATTGCCCGTTATGGCGACTCTAACCCAGGCAAAATGAAGACTGTCTACCGTGAAGGACTGGCGCATCGTTATGGCAAGGCGATGCAGACTATTGCCGGCATTCACTATAAC
>NZ_JAHHPQ010000379.1:0-1330 GCF_024606245.1 Endozoicomonas sp. SESOKO2 | reverse complement strand
AAGATGAGGGTTGTCTCTGAGGTTGGCTGCCCCCGGCATGCCACCGGGCAGGGCTATCAGGTGGAAGTTTTTGTTAAGGCAGGCTTCGATATGTTTGTCGGCTACTAACTTGATGCCCCTCGATGCTTCAATTTCCAGATTGCCATCGGAAGTGCAGGCTGCAACTGAAACCTGAGCCCCAGCCCTGCGAAGTGTGTTGATAATGGTAACGGCTTCAATTTCCTCACAGCCATGAGCAACAGGAACGAGAATCTGCCTTGGCATAATGAAATCTCTGTGGTTGAGCCTTCGGAATGCAAGCATAAAACCTGCTCTGCTTCTGACGTTTTCAGAGCAGGCAGTGCTAAACCTGTCTAACTGATTGAGACAATCGTCAGTTCTACAGAATCATAAGCCTAGTAGGGATGGTTAATAAAGCCAGAGAGTTTGTAAAATCAGTAGAGAATTTCAGGTGAACTAAGCCCGTTACGCCTGATTGAGCTGCTGAAGGAACGAAAACCCTGCGGAATAGCCTTTGTGGTAGTCGGAAACCAGTCTGGCACGGTCTCGCGTGCTTCTGGTTGAACTCAAGGAAGTATCCGGAGCAATTTCTGTAATCGATATACCACTACGTTTTAACTGATCGAAGCTGTCCAGAGTTTCGTTATAGATTGAGAACTGTTGGCGAATCAGCTCGGCCACTTCAGGTTGCTTTCGGAATTGCCAGGCTAGTAATCTATTCGCTGAAGAAGCTCTCTTGCGATACTGACTTTCTCGACTTCTGAGCACAACAATGTGTTCATAGCCATCTTCTGCGGCTTTCATAACAGGCAAAGGATCGGCAAGACTCCCATCGACATGATTTCGATCATCAATGGTTATGGCATTGCGATAAATCATGGGAAGTGCACTGGAGGCCTTCAGAACCTTGAACATTTGTTCCAGTTCAAAGTACTCATCGAATGTATGATAGATTGGGTAGCCTGAACTTGCGCAACTGGTAACAATCGTGAATGTTTTGTCTCGAAGCTGGCCTCGAAACTTGTCAATATTCATGTGCTGTCTCTGGATGCGATCAAAGAGCCAGTCCAGGTCAAACAGGTTACCGCCTTTCATGTGGCGCTTGAGACTGATGAAATGGCTTTCCAGGCAGGCGCCTGTATAGAGGTCGAGGTTGCGACCTCGTTGGCCGGCAATAAAGGAAACCAGGTTGAGTGCGCCGGCCGAAGCGCCGTAGAAACCATCGAAATGCCGATGGTGTCTGTCCATGAAGGCGTCCAGAATGCCGGCGGAATATATACCGCGCATTCCTCCGCCCTCGACGACAAGAGCCGTTTTTGTGATTGAGCTG
>NZ_JAHHPQ010000378.1:0-1172 GCF_024606245.1 Endozoicomonas sp. SESOKO2 | reverse complement strand
TAACTTAATTAAATTACACGGAGGTTCTAATTATGGATGCTATGACTCGCTCCTTACCTATGATCACTGACGTAAAGTCGCAGGCCGCTCTGTGTCCTATTTGTCGGGATGATTTCCATGGCCATAATGTGGCGCCTGTGGACGTCAAACCCCAGTATCAAACCCGATGCGGGCACCACTTCCATCTGGACTGTATTTCGAAGCATTTTGTGAAACAGTCCATCGGCTCACGCCAGTGCAAGGAGTGTGGGCAAAACCCCACGCCTGTATTGAATGAGAGCACCGGTGTATCTCACCCGGATAAATTTTTCCCCGATCATAGGTTTTATGACGCCTGTTTTGACGGGAATTTAAAAAAGGTGAAGAAATCACTGGCAGAAGGCGTCAATGTCAATGCCGTTATGAAGGATGATCTCACTGCCTTGATGATTGCATCCATTAAGGGGCACACTGACGTCGCCGAACACCTGATTAAAAACAGGGCGGAGGTTAATGCTGCCCGAGCCTGTGATGGGTTCACCCCGCTGATGCTGGCAGCCGAATACGGCAATACCGAATGCGTGCAACTCCTGCTCGACAAAGGGGCGGATCTTGACGCACGGAATAAGGGTGGCGCCACACCGCTGCTCTGTGGACTCCCGAGTGGCAATACCAACTGCGTAAAACTAATGATCGACAGAGGAGCGAATGTCAATATCTCCGAGACTCCGGATGGGCCCACCCCACTGTCCTTCGCTGCCCAGGAAAATAACACCGACATTGTGGAACTCCTGATCGACAATGGGGCGGATCTCGACGCTGCCCTGCGCGATGGCACCACCCCACTGGCCATGTCCGTCCGGAGAAATAATATCGTCTGCGTTAAACGCCTGATCAACGCCGGGGCAAATGTCAACGCTCCCACTGCGTATGGCACCACCCCACTGCACTATGCTGCTGAAGAAAATAACACCGATATTGTGAAACTGCTGCTTGAGAAAGGGGCGGATATCGAGGCCCGGAATAAGAATGGCGCCACCCCGCTGTTCTCTGCAACCGTGAAGGGCAATACCGACTGCATAAAACGCCTGATCGACAAAGGGGCAGATCCCGACGCTGCCCTGCGCGATGGCACCACCCCACTGGCCATCCGTCGTCCGGGGGGATCGAGTTTCGCCCCCTTAATGATCAGG
>NZ_JAHHPQ010000377.1:0-6513 GCF_024606245.1 Endozoicomonas sp. SESOKO2 | reverse complement strand
CATTAGAAGCTCTGACGTTACCGACCAACTTGATATACGGGCACATGAAGGTAGCCTTTCCGATAAAGAACCTCAAATCAATCTGGAGTCACTGCGTGATCAAAATCAACCCCATGCTCTGGCCTCAGGTGATATCGACAGAGCTCAGCTTGTAAATGCCGGGTTCGTCCTTAGCGGAGCTTCCGAAAATGAAGCCGGGGGCTCCTTACTGCGTCAGGTTGAGCAACATCTCAATGAAAAACAAAGCAAGAAGAGTGATGAACAAAGCGTTTCGAATGAGATAAAAGGCGAATCATCACCGTCGACTGATGAAAAGCTTTTGGCAAGCAGAACTGCAGATACTGACCATGGTGATGCAACCATAGGAAGCTCAGGCTCGCACATAGATAGTTTGGTACCAAAGCCCACTGATGACTCCTTACCACTGATTTAACGGCACAACTGACAATCGTTGCAGACGTTGATCGCAGATAAGAACAGTTCCCACACTCAAACTTTGGAGAATAAATGGCAGATCAGAACAGCAATGTGGTCACTGATCGATGGGATACGGGATCTCCGGAGCCGACACACTTTGATGCCTTGCTCGACAGTTTGGTTATCGTGACCAAGTTATATGATAGACCAAGTACGGTGACTGCCTTGAGCGCTGGCTTGCCTTTGATTGAGAATAAGCTCACCCCCGCCCTGCTGCCACGGGCGGCAGAGCGGGCCAGTTTATCTGCGCGCTTATTAAATCGCGAACTCGATGCAATACTTCCCGAAGTCTTGCCTGCTATTTTGTTGCTTCATAATGGCAATGCCTGTGTGCTGACCAAGCTCGACATTACAGCGAATAAGGCCACAATTATTCGCCCGGAAGCTGGCTTTGGTATGTCTGAAATGGACCTTGATGATCTGCGTGTGTTGTACACCGGCTTCAGTTTTTTCATTAAACGTGATTACAAGTTTGATAAAGACCGTCGTCTGATGACCGGTGAAGCAGGCAAGCATTGGTTTTGGGACACCTTGCGATTGTCTTTCCCAATTTATCGTGATGTGCTCATTGCTTCTGTTGTTATTAATTTATTTGTACTCTCTACCCCCTTTTATGTCCGAAATATTTATGATCGGGTCGTCCCTAACTCAGCCTTTGATACCTTATGGGCATTTTCAATTGGGATAGCCATTATTTTTTCCTTCGATCTTTTGCTTAAATTGATCCGAACCTTTTTCCTGGATGTTGCGGGAAGGAAGTCGGACGTCATTCTTTCTTCCAGGATTTTTGCTCATGTTCAGGCTTTGAAATTAGAACACCGACCCAGATCAGTGGGTTCATTTGCTAAAAGGGTGAGCGAATTTGAGAGTATTCGAGATTTTATCACTTCTGCAACACTGACTACATTGGTTGATATACCTTTTGTAATTATTTTCCTGATCGCCATTTATATATTCAGTGGCTACCTCGCTATTGTTCCGGTGGTTTCAATTTTTATTATTTTAGTCATCACTCTGTTGATCCGCCGACCTGTTGATGAGGCTATCTCCCATAGCTATGGTGCATCCGCGCTAAAGAATGGTTTGCTGATTGAGACTCTTAATGGCCTGGAAACTGTTAAAAGTAACCGAATGGAGGGGTTAAATCAGCGAAAGTGGGAACAGAATGTTGGCGAAGCTTCACACTGGAGCAACCGTTCCCGGCTTTATTCAACGTTTGGTACAAGCACGTCTGGCTTTATCCAGCAAATGACGACAGTTGCCTTACTTATTGTGGGTGTCTATGAAATTGCGAACCATGACCTGACCATGGGCGGGTTGATTGCAGTAAGCATGTTAACAGGGCGTGTAATTTCTCCAATGACGCAGGTAGCAGGCTTAATCGCACGATGGGGACAAACCAAAGAAGCGTACAACGGCATTGCCGGTATTATGGCAATGCCTGTCGAGCGCGAAGATGAAAAACAGTACCTTCAGTGTGACCTTACTGAGGGCCATTTTCAGCTTGAAAATGTTTCGTTAACGTTTCCTGAGCATACCGTTCCTGTGATCAAATCGGTGTCAATAAATATTCCCGCAGGAAGTCGATTGGCGGTAATCGGTCGTATTGGCTGTGGAAAAACCACTCTGCTCAGGCTTTTAATGGGACTTTATACGCCTACCGAAGGTGTCATTAAGCTTGATGGTATCGATATTCGTCAGCTTGATCCAAGTGACCTGCGCAAAATGACAGGCTGTGTTGAGCAGCAACCTACCCTATTCTCTGGAACGATTCGTGACAACATCGCCACGGGTACACCCTACGCTACCGACGCACAGATTCTTAAAGCCGCTGAGATGGCGGGCGTCGTCGAATTTACAGCAACTCACCCGGAGGGCTTGAACCGGGAGTGCGGTGAGCAAGGCAGAATGCTTTCCGGAGGACAACGACAGTGCGTGGCTCTCGCTCGCGCTTTGCTCCGAGATCCAAAAATTCTGATCTTTGACGAGCCAACCAGCGCACTTGATCAAGACTCGGAAAGGAAACTTATACAGCGCCTTAACCGGCTGGCACCTGATAAAACCATCATTGTTTTTACACAACGGCTTGCCATATTGAGTTTACTCGATTCCATCGCAGTTATGGATGATGGCGAGATACTGATGAAAGGCACGAAACAAGAAATTCTTGATCAGCTTGCGGGTGAGCCTCCCGGCCAGAAGAGAGCTGTATGAGTTTATCAAGGCTAAAAGGCAAATCATTCACTCAAGCCGATCTCGATTTTATTACGGACGCCTCCCAAGGCGAGTTAATGCGGACACCGTCTGCAGCCAGAGTGACGCTCTGGATATTATTTGCCATGGTGTTGTTTTTGCTCCTTTGGGCCTATTTCGCCAACATCAATGAGATCGTTCGCGGCCAGGGTAAAGCGATCCCGATTAGCCGTACACAAGTCATTCAAAACCTCGAAGGCGGTACAATTAAAGCAATCCACGTGCGTGAAGGACAGTCTGTTATGCAGGGGGAGTTGCTCATGGAGCTTGATCCAACGGTAGCGAGTGGTTCATTGACACAATCGGTCGTGGAGACTTCATCGTTGCTTGCAGAAGAAACGCGCCTTGCGGCAGAAGTCGCAGGCACTCGCCCTGAATTCGCCTCTGAACAAGTTGCCACCCACAACACTTTTATCGACACGCAGTTAAAGCTTTATAAAGTGAGACAGGATGAGCTTCATATGCAGCTAGATAATATCTATCTGAAAGCAAGTAAGGCTCGCCAGGAACTTGTCTCAGCTCAACAGCAGGCGGAAGACCAGCAGCACCAGGTTGATTTGATCCGGCAGCAGCTCAAAATGAACGAGCCCTTACTCAAAATGGGGGCAGTATCTGAGTCTGTTGTGATTGATATTAAACAACGACTCAGTCAAGCACAATCAGAGGTTAATAAAACAAACAATCAGATCCCAAAGCTGAAAGCAGAGATTCAGCGTCTCAAGAAAGAAGAAGGCAGTACTTTGTCAGGCTTCCGGGCAGAAGCGCAGGAACAGCTATCTGAAGTACGAACGCGTCTTGGTATTGCCCGTGGTAAAAAAACCGTCAATGAGGCAAGCGTTCAAAACACCGAACTGCATTCGCCGGTTGATGGGGTGATTCAAAAATTGTATGTCACAACGATTGGCGGTGTCGCAAAGCCAGGGGCTGAGCTTATTGATATTGTGCCAGTGGATGATGAGCTAATGGTTGAGGTCAAGGTAAAACCGAAAGATATTGGTTTTGTGCAGCATGGCCAGCATGCAAAAGTGAAAATTTCGGCGTTTGATTTTGCGGTTTATGGTGGTCTCGATGGCAGAGTACAGACCATTTCCGCTGACTCCATTACTGACCAGCGTGGCAATAGTTATTACATAGTCAAAGTCAGAGTCGAAAAAGCATACTTTGGAGAGGGTAACAGCCACCTGAATATCATTCCTGGCATGCAAGCAACTGTCGACATTAGCGTAGCAGAACGCAGCGTATTGCAGTACATCATGAAGCCACTATTGAGAGCTTTACAGTGATGACCATCTAACGCAGTGGCGATTATATGTTTATATTCGGAGCTGATAACAATGAAGCCAACATTACGCACCACGCTTATCGTTCTTGGTATGTTCTGGTGGAACAACACTTGTGCACAAAGCCTGGAGCAAACGGTTAATGATGCCATACAGACCAATCCGGATATGGCTGCAACGTTACAGGCTTACTACGCATCGCAGGCTGAACTTGACATTGCCGAGGGCAGGTTCCTGCCAAGTATTGATTTGAGTGCTGATGGTGGGCGGGAAGATCTGGACCGGGCTAATGTTGGAGAAACCGATCAAACTCGCAAGCAGGCCAGACTGAAATTCTCACTCCCGCTGTTTCGTGGCTTTGCCAATACCAGTGAATACTCGCGCGCTGACTTCAACATGCGGGCTCATTATTATCAGACACTGGCACAGGCTGAATCACTCGCTTTACAGGTGGCGCAAGCCTATACCAATGTAATGAATGCTCAAGAGGTGCTGCGTTTGTCGCAAGAAAACCTGAAGCAACATCTCGAAACTTACGATATGGTGGCTGCACGCAAGCGACAGGGCATATCCGATAAATCCGACCTTACACAAATTAAAGGTCGCATTGCCAGAGTCAGAGCTAATTTACTTGCAGCCCACAACAACCTGTCCGATGCAGAAACCTTATACAAGCAGCTCACTGGTAACCAACCTGGCAACTTTATCCGTCCAGAGGTTAATCAGTCTTACTTACCTGAAAGCCATGATCGAGCCGTTGAATTAGCACTTCAGAATAATCAGCTGCTCATCGCCAGCAAACTTGATGTGAATGCTTCAGCAGCCAATGTCAAGGGGGTTCGTTCTGAAAACTATCCCAGCTTTGACTTAGTCGCAGATCGTAGTTGGAAAGATAATGTGTCTGGTTTTGATGGTCGGGAAGACGAATGGCGAATGCTTGTAGAAATGAACTGGAACCTCTACTCCGGGGGACAAAGCAGCTCTCGTTATCGTCGTGCTCTTTACCGGGAGGAAGCCTCTCGGATGCTTTCGAATAGGGTTTATCGAGAGGTGCAGGCCAATGCGCAGTCATCGTGGGACGCTTTCGAAACACTGAAGCAATCACGCGTCCATTTGCGTGATTATGTTGAGCAATCTAAAGAGAGTGTGAAGTTATATCTGGCGCAGTTTAAGGCTGGTCAGCGCACTTTATTGGATTTACTTGATACTCAGAACGAGCTGTTTGAAGCACGCAAGCGATACCTCGCTGCTGATTATCATTACATTTATGCCCAATACCGTGTCCTTGCGAGCATAAGCAATATCCTGAGCGCGATGCGAATCAATACTATGCTGCCACTTTTGCAAAAAGGGCCACGAAAGACAATTCCACAAGTAGATGAAACGTGAAGGAACTTGTTATTGCCAGGCTGAGGCCCGGCATCCTTTTCTGGATTAAGCGAGAGCGGCTGCCAGGCATGCTGCCTGATGGCCAGTAGGCCCAGTGTCACCAGAGATTCTGTGAGAGTGGAGGTTTGTTCTGGCAGACGGTAGGCAGCCACTTCCCTTGGATCCGCAAAAGGCTACCGGGCTGAAGTCAGGCAATCACCCGCTTCTTCAGGTTTCATCGGATTATCCTTTTATTATCACTGGCTCAGAACCTGTGGCCGACCCGCATACCCTTTGTCAGCCTATAGACACTCCTGAGAACAGAACCTGGCAATGCTCTGGCCTGGAGTCCATCACCAGCGTGGCGCTCGACACCGGAGAGCCTCTTTACCTGAAAACCGATCCTCACCAGAGTATTGTCCTGCACTACAACCATGGATCCGAGCTGTTATTTCCGGAATACAACCTCTCCGATTACCGAACTTTTTTTAAAAAGCAGCAAGCTGAAAGAGAACGAATTCTTAAAATTACTATCAAAAAAATGCCCACAAACAGGCTGAAGATAAAGATCGCCGGAGAAGTAATAGACGACGACAGTTCCCGAAGGATGCACATTGCAAAAACCGAGGGAATCTCCGTCAGGGAGCAAAAAGACATTGAGGAGGAATATAAACGACGCCGTGAATATGCTCACACCCAGTCAGACCGCTCTGTTATGGAACAACTTCATCTTATTAATACTGACTTGTGCCTGGCAACCACCATGGAAGCCTGCCGGGAGGTTCTGTCCAAAATAGTCACCAGCGTAACGACCAGATCAGGCACAACCTATGCAAACACCAACCCCCCATCGCAGAAGAAAACACAAGGCGCTCCGAAAGGACGCAAACGCAAACGCTCCGGTGAAGGTCGGTCTGTTATCGCAGAAGCTGACAGCACAACTCAGGATCCGGAACCACCTGCTAAAATACAAAAGCTCCAACAAGTCGGCTCTGAACCTGAATTGACAAAAGACGACCCTCAACAGCTGTTAAACCATTATCTTGAGGGATTCCATATTATGCACACTCCCAAAGATAACTTTTGCTGGCTACATGCCATCCATTTATCCGGAGGTCGAAGCGTCTCCTCACTG